>CAMLQP010000061.1 GCA_946482115.1 uncultured Comamonadaceae bacterium | reverse complement strand
AGAAGGCCGCCGGCGAGCAGCTCTGGGTGCCCGGCCACGGGCGTGGCAGCAAGGATCTGCTCGACACCTACGGCAGCTTCATGAAAGGCATCTGGGAGCCCTGCGTGCAGGCGGTGAAAGAGGGCGTTGCGCTGGACGGCGCGAAAGACCGGGTGCTCAAAGACCCCCGCGTCGCCAGCCGCGCCAAAACCATGGACGGCTTCGACAGCAACATCGGCAAGTACACCAGCCTGGCGTATTTGGAAGCGGAGAAAGAGGCTTTTTGAGTTTTCGACCTGTCGCATTGGCGACAGCTCTTGTTCGCCCGGGTGGGCGAATGACCCCAATTCGGGCATGGAAACCCTGGTTTTCAGCGGGGACGACGGGTCCTGGCGGGTCTGGCGGTGCGGTGAATGCGGCGCTTGGCCAGCGCAAAAGCAAAGATCAGGCCATGAAAACAGGCGTTCGAAACCGGAGCCCACAGCAGGGCCCGGTGATCGCTGGCGGTTCAAACTGTCGGCGCCTGCGACAGTTTGTCGGTGGCCGTTCGAGGCGGTGGTGTTACCGATCTTTTGCACCCCGGTTCATAGGTAATTGCGCTCACCGTGTTGTCACGTTCCTCGTGGAAACTCTCACCAGCTCTGCCGTGTAGCAGGCGCCCACGATGAAGGGGCTGGAAGGCCCTCAGGAGAGAAAAACCATGGACATGAGCCGGAGGCACTTCTTCCGGGTCAGTGGAGCGGGGTTGGTTGGTTCCAGCCTCGTCGCGTTGGGCTTTTCGCCCACGGCCGCGCTGGCCGAAACGCGCAGCTTCAAACTGGCCCGAACCACCGAGACCCGCAGCACCTGCCCGTACTGCTCGGTCAGTTGCGGCATCGTGATGTACACCCTGGGTGACAAGGCCAAGAACGTCAAGGCCACGATCATCCACGTCGAGGGCGACCCGGACAACCCGGTCAACCGCGGCACCTTGTGCCCCAAGGGCGCCGGCGTCATGGACATGATCCAGTCGCCCGACCGCGTCAAATACCCGCAGGTGCGCGAGGCCGGCAGCAGCGAGTGGAAGCGCCTGTCGTGGGAAGACGCACTGAACCGTGTGGCCACGCACATGAAGGCCGACCGCGACGCCAACCTGGTGAAGACGGTCGAGAAAGAAGGCAAGCAGATCACGGTCAACCGCTGGAACACCACCGGTTTCCTGATCTCGTCGGCTTCTTCCAATGAATCGGGTTACCTGAGCGTGAAGATCGCCCGGGGCTTGGGGATCGTCGCACTCGACACACAAGCACGTATCTGACATGCGCCGACGGTGTCCAGTCTGGGCCCGACTTTCGGTCGCGGATCGATGACGAATTCTTGGACCGATATCAAGAATGCCGATCTCGTTCTCGTCATGGGTGGCAATGCCGCCGAAGCACATCCGTGCGGATTCAAGTGGGTGGTCGAAGCCATGCAGCAACGCAAGGCCAAGCTCATCGTCGTGGACCCGCGTTTCACACGAACGGCTGCGGTGGCGGATTACTACGCCCCCATCCGCGTGGGCACCGACATCGCCTTCCTCGGCGGCGTCATCAACCACCTGTTGTCCAACAACAAGATCCACCTCGACTACGTCAAGCTCAACACGGACGCCACGTTCCTGACCAAGCCCGATTTCAAGTTTGACAACGGTTTCTTCAGCGGCTACGACGAGGCCAAGCGTTCGTACAACAAGGCCAGCTGGGGCTACCAGATGGGCGAGGACGGCTTCGTCAAGGTGGACGAGACGCTGCAGGATCCGCTGTGCGTGTTCCAGCAGATGAAAGCCCACTACGCGCGCTACACCCCCGAGCTGGTCAGCCAGATCACCGGCACACCCAAGGACCAGTTCATCCGGGTGGCCGAGATGCTGGCGACGACGGCGGCGACCGACAAGGTGATGACGATCTGCTACGCCCTGGGCTGGACCCAGCACACGGTGGGTTCGCAGAACATCCGCACCATGGCCCTGATCCAGCTGCTGCTGGGCAACATGGGCCGGCCGGGTGGCGGCATCAACGCGCTGCGGGGCCATGCCAACGTGCAAGGCATCACCGACATGTGCGCCTACTCCGAGGTGTTGTCGGGCTACCAGAGCGCGCCGACCGAGGCCGACGTGGACCGCGCGACCTACCTGGCCGCGCGCACCGGCAAGCCGCTGCGCCCGAACCAGATGGCGTTCACGCAGAACTTCGCCAAGTGGAACACCAGCCTGATGAAGGCCTACTACGGCAACGCGGCCACGGCAGAGAACGACTTCGCCTACGACTGGGTTCCGAAGCGCGACACGGGCTACGACATCCTCGCGATCTTCGAGCGCATGCACCAGGGCAAGATGAACGGCTTCATCTGTCAGGGCTTCAACCCCCTGGCGGCGGTGCCGAACAAGAAGAAGCTCTCGGCCGCGCTGTCCAAGCTGAAGTACCTGGTGGTGATGGACCCGCTGGAAACGGAAACCGGCGAGTTCTGGAAAAACTACGGGCCGCTCAACGACGTGAAGCCCGAAGAGATCCAGACCGAGGTGTTTCGCTTCCCCACCAGCTGTTTCGCCGAAGAGACCGGCAGCTTCACCAACTCCAGCCGGGTGATCGCCTGGAAGGAGAAGGCGGTGGACCCGCCGGGCGAGGCCAAGACCGACTCGGAGATCATGTCGCGCCTGTTCATGAAACTGCGCGCCATGTACGCCAAGGACGGTGGCACGCTGCCCGAGCCGGTGGCGGGGCTGGCCTGGCCCTACCTCAACGCCAACGCGCCGTCGCCCGCCGAGGTGCTGCGTGAAATCAGCGGCAAGGCGCTGGCCGACCTGATGTCGCCACCCGACCCGAAGAACCCGACGGCCCCGCCGACGGTGCTGGTCAAGGCCGGCGAGCAGGTGCCGGGCTTTGCGGTGCTGCGCGACGACGGGACCACCAGCTGTGGCAACTGGATCTACGCCGGCTGCTGGAGCCAGGCGGGCAATCTCACCGCGCGCCGCGACAACAGCGACCCGACCGGCCTGGGCGTGTTCGCCAACTGGGGTTATGCCTGGCCGGCCAACCGGCGCATCCTCTACAACCGCGCCAGTGCCGATGCGAGCGGCAAGCCCTGGGACCCGAGCCGCAAGTACCTGGCCTGGAACGGGACCTCGTGGGCCGGCGGGGCGGACGTGCCCGACATGCGGCCCGACGCCGCGCCGGAGCAGGGTGTGGGCGCTTTCATCATGAACCCCGAGGGTGTGGCGCGCCTGCACGCGGTGGGCATGAGCGAAGGCCCCTTCCCAGAGCACTACGAACCCTTCGAGACGCCGGTGGGCGTGAACCTGATGTGCCCCACCAACCCCAAGGCCGTGAGCAACCCGGCGGCGCGGGTCTACAAGGGCGACATGGAGGCTTTTGGCAAGAAGGAGGAGTTTCCGTACGCGGCCACCACCTACCGACTGACCGAGCACTTCCACTACTGGACCAAGCACGCGCGCAGCAACGCCATCACCCAGCCCGCGCCCTTTGTCGAAATCGGCGAAGAGCTGGCCAAGGAGAAGGGCATCCAGCAGGGCGACACGGTCAAGGTGCGCAGCAACCGGGGCGAGGTCGTGGCCAAGTGCGTGGTCACCAAGCGCATCAAGGGGCTCGATGTGAATGGCCAAAAGGTCCACCACGTGGGCATTCCCATCCACTGGGGCTTCAAGGGTGTGGCCCAGAACGGCTACCTCGCCAACGCACTGACACCGTTTGTGGGCGATGCGAATTCGCAGACACCGGAGTTCAAGGCGTTCCTGGTCAACATTGAGAAGGTGGGCTGATCATGGGCATGCAATCGCTCGACGTGGTGGCGCGCTCCGCCACCACAACCCCCACGCCGCAGGTGCGCACCGCGGCGCCGCAGGTCGCCAAGCTCATCGACGAGTCCAAGTGCATCGGCTGCAAGGCCTGCCAGGTGGCTTGCATGAACTGGAACGACCTGCGCGACGACATCGGTGACAACACCGGTGTGTACGACAACCCGAGGGACCTCACGGCGTCTTCCTGGACGGTGATGAAGTTCTTCGAGGTCGAGCCGGAAAACGGCAGCCTGGAGTGGCTGATCCGCAAGGACGGCTGCATGCACTGCGAGGACCCGGGCTGTCTCAAGGCCTGTCCCTCGCCGGGTGCCATCGTCAAGTACGCCAACGGCATCGTGGACTTCCATTCCGAGCACTGCATCGGCTGTGGCTACTGCGTCAAGGGTTGCCCGTTCGATGTGCCGCGCATCAGCGAGAAGGACAACAAGGCCTACAAGTGCACCTTGTGTTCGGACCGCGTGGGCGTGGGCCTGGAGCCGGCCTGTGTGAAGACCTGCCCGACGGGCGCCATCGGTTTCGGCACCAAGGACGACATGGTCGCCTACGGTGAGAAGCGCGCCGGTGAACTCAAGGAGCGGGGCTTCCAGAACGCCGGGCTCTACAACCCGCAGGGTGTGGGCGGCACGCACGTCATGTACGTGCTCAAGCACGCCGACCGGCCCGAGCTGGAAGACCTGCCGCGCGACCCGAGCATCAGCCCGATGGTGGCGCTCTGGAAGGGCGTGGCCAAGCCGCTGGCGGTGGCGGGAATGATCGGCGCCGTGGTCGCCGGCTTCTTCCACTACATGAAGGTCGGCCCCGTGGAAGAAAAATCCGATGAGAAGGAGGATGCGTGATGGCCATAAAAATGCTTCAGCGCTACCAGGACCGTGAACGCATGAACCACTGGTTCATGGCGCTCATGTTCGTGCTCGCCGGGCTCTCGGGCCTGGCCTTCTTCCACCCGGCATTTTTCTTCTTCACCAACCTGTTTGGTGGCGGTCAGTGGACGCGCATCCTGCACCCTTTCATGGGGGTGCTCATGGTGTTGAGCTTCCTCGGGCTGTTCTTCAAACTCTGGCGCGACAACCTCGTCAACGACGCCGACCGCGAGTGGAAGAAACACGCCGGACGCATGCTCAAGGGCGACAAGGCGGGCATGCCTCCGGTGGGCAAGTACAACTACGGGCAAAAGATGGTCTTCTGGGCCATGGCGCTGAGCCTGGTGTTGCTGCTGGCGACCGGGCTGATGTTCTGGCGTCCGTGGTTTGCGCCGTTCTTTCCGATCCCGGTGCTGCGCATCGCGGTACTGGTGCACTCGGTCTCGGCCGTGGTGCTGATCGCCGCGACCATCGTGCACGTGTACGCGGCCATCTGGGTCAAGGGCACGGTGCGGGCCATGACGCGGGGCACGGTCAGCGAAAGCTGGGCCAAGCTCAACCACCCGTTGTGGCATGAGGAAATGACCAAAGGCCGCTGAGCCTGGGGACAACCCTCCTGGGCGGCCGGTGGCGCCCAGGTCTTTTTTTGGAGTGTTGAATGGTATCCAGCGCCACGGTGCGCGTCATGTCACCCGAAGAGATCGCCAGCAAGGCGGCGGGTGAAACGCCTTTCCTGCACATGCCCGAGCGCACCACCGTGTTCGCCGAGCGAGCGATGCGCCTGCGCCAGCTCTCCCGGGGTCACGCCATGGGCGACTTCCTGGGCTTCATGGCCGAACTCGCCCAGGGCCAGCAGGCCCAGCTGGAGCGCATGAGCCCCGTGCCGTTGCCCGACGCATCCGCCATCGACCTCGCGGCGCGCCAGGGTGTGCCGCCGCTGCCGGCCGCCGACTGGCCGCGCGACCCGGCCTGGTACGGCGTGGCGCGGGCCCTGGCCACCGGCTTGCAAGCGACAGCACCCGCCGGCGCACAGGCCGTGCTGAACCATCTGGCCCGGGCCGACGAGGTGTTTCTGGAGCGCCAGGCCGACGCCTTGCTGACCGGCGTGTCGGACGGGCTGGACCTGGCCGCTGCCCCCATCGTGGCCGGTGCGCTGCAGGTCTACTGGACCCACATGCTGTTGGCCGTGCAACAGCACCACCACGGCCAGGGCCAGCCCTTCGGGCGCCTGGACGACGAGACCGTGTGCCCCTGCTGCGGCAGCCAGCCCACGGCCAGCATCACCCGCACCTCGGGCGAATCGCTGGGCCAGCGCTACCTGCACTGTTCGCTGTGCAACCTGCAGTGGCACATGGTGCGCATCAAGTGCACCCATTGCCTGAGCACCAAGGGCCTGGCCTATGAGGCACTCGACGCGGCCGGTGGGGCGGCCACCACCGCCGACGAAGCCGCCTCGGGCAGCGGCGCGCGCGCCGCGCTGGCCACGGTGCAGGCCGAGACCTGCGACGCCTGCGGCCACTACCTCAAGATCATGCACACCGACCGCGACGCCTCGGTCGATCCGGTGGCCGACGACCTGGCGAGCCTCACGCTTGACCTGCTGGTGTCCGACACCGGCAAGACCCGCCATGGCGTGAACTTCATGCTGCTGTTCGGCGAACCCGGCCCACCGCCGGACACCGCCCCCGAACCAGGGGGCGGCTGATGGAGCGGCCCACCGAATCCGTCGTTGACGGTTCCCAGGCCAGCCCCCCGGTGCACCCCAAGGAACTGCCCGCCGTTGACCGCCTGTTGCGCTTGCCCGCCGTGGCCGTGCTGCTGGCCGAGCACGGCCATACCCGCGTGGCCACTGAGGCGCGTGCCCTGCTGGAAGGCCTGCGCACGCAGGCCCTGGCCGGCGCGCTGACGCTCGCCGACATCGAAACCGATGCGCTGGCCGCCGCCGTGGCCCGGCGCGTGGGCCAGCGCCTGGCGCCGCGCATGCGCACGGTGATCAACCTCACCGGCACCGTCATCCACACCAACCTCGGCCGCTCTCTGCTGGCCGACAGCGCGCTGCAGCACCTGCTGGCCATGATGGCCAGCCCCAACAACCTGGAGTTCGATCTCGCCAGCGGCGGCCGTGGCGACCGCGACACCGTGGTCGAAGAGCTGCTGTGCACGCTGACCGGGGCCGAGGCCGCCACCGTGGTGAACAACAACGCCGCCGCGGTGCTGCTGAGCATTGCGGCGCTGGCGCGGGGCAAAGAGGTCATCGTCTCGCGCGGTGAGCTGGTGGAAATCGGCGGTGCCTTCCGCATGCCCGACGTGATGGCCTCGGCCGGCGCCACGCTGGTCGAGGTGGGCACCACCAACCGCACCCACCCGGCCGACTACGAACGCGCCATCACCGAGCGCACCGCGCTGCTGATGAAGGTGCACACCAGCAACTACGCGGTGCAGGGTTTCACGGCGGCGGTGGACGAAGTCGATCTCGCGCCCATCGCCCACGCCAAGGGCCTGCCGCTGGTGACCGACCTCGGTTCGGGGTCGCTGGTGGATCTCGCGGCCTGGGGCCTGCCGCGCGAACCGCTGCCGCAAGAAAAGCTCGCGGCCGGTTGCGATGTCGTCACCTTCAGCGGCGACAAGCTGCTCGGAGGCCCGCAGGCCGGCCTGCTGGTGGGCAGCCAGGCGGCCATCGGCCGCATCCGCAAGTTCCCGATGAAGCGCGCGCTGCGCATGAGCAAGCTGCCGCTGGCCGCGCTGGAGGCCACGCTGATGCTCTACCTGCGGCCCGAGCGGCTCACGCAGAACCTGCCCACGCTGCGCCTGCTCACGCGCCCGGTGGAGGCGATCCGCGCGCTGGCGCTGGCGCTGTTGCCGGCCGTGCGGTCGGCGGTGGCGCCGCGGTTCGAGGTGACGGCGCTCGACATGCTCGGCCAGATCGGCTCGGGCTCGCTGCCGGTGGAGCGCCTGCCCTCGGCGGGCCTGGCCATCGCGCCGGTGCAGAAGAAGGGCGCGGGCCGTTCGCTCGATGCGCTCGCGACGGCGCTGCGCTCGTTGCCGCAGCCGGTGATCGGCCGCATCGCCGACGACCGCCTGCTGCTCGACCTGCGCTGCCTGGAAGACGCTTCGCTGCTGCTGAACCAGTTGCCCGCGCTGCAGGAGCGGCTCGCGTGATCGTCGGCACCGCCGGGCACATCGACCACGGCAAGACCACGCTGGTGCGCGCGCTCACCGGCGTGGACACCGACCGCCTGCCCGAAGAGAAGCAGCGTGGTGTGTCCATTGAGCTGGGCTACGCGTTCCTGGACACGCCCGACGCCGGCCCGCGCATCGGCTTCATCGACGTGCCCGGCCACGAGCGCCTGGTGCACACCATGCTGGCCGGCGCCACCGGCATCGACTTCGCGCTGCTGCTCGTGGCCGCCGACGACGGCGTGATGCCACAGACGCTGGAGCACCTGGCGGTGCTGTCCCTGCTCGGGCTGAACCGGGGCCTGGTGGTGATCACCAAATGCGACCGCGCCGATCCGGCCCGCGTGCAGGCGGTCGGCGCCGACATCGCGGCGCTGCTGGCGGACACGCCGCTGGCCGGCGCGCCGGTGCTGGCCGTGTCGGCGCACACCGGCGAAGGGCTGGCCGACCTCAAACAACACCTCTTTGACGCCGCACGGCAGACCGGGGCGCACCCACACGCCGACGAGGCCTTTCGCCTGGCCATCGACCGCGCGTTCACGCTCGATGGCGTGGGCACCGTGGTAACGGGCACGGTGCACGCGGGCAGCGTGCGCGTGGGCGACGAGCTGCGGCTGGTGCCCGGCGCCGCCACGGCGCGCGTGCGCAGCCTGCACGCGCAGAACCGCGCGGTGCAGCAGGCCCACGCGGGCGAGCGCTGCGCGGTCGCGCTGGTGGGCATCGACAAGGCCGCCATCGAACGCGGTCAGTGGCTGGCGGCGCCGGCCGTGGCGCTGGCCACCGAGCGCCTGGACGTGGCGCTCACGCTGTGGCACAGCGAAACCAAGCCGCTGCGTTCGGGCACGCCGGTGCACGTGCACCTGGGTTCGGCCTCGGTGCTGGGTACGGTGGCGGTGCTCGACCCGCCGGTGCTGGAGCCCGGCCAGAGCGGACGGGTGCAGCTCGTGTTGCGCCAGCCCGTGGGCGCCTGGCACGGCGACCGCGTGGTGCTGCGCGACGCTTCGGCCTCGCGCACGCTGGCCGGCGGGCATGTGCTCGACCCCGGCGCGCCCGTGCGCTACCGCCGCACGCCGCAGCGCCTGGCCGAGCTGGATGCGCTGGGCCTGGCCACCGCGCAGGCCCGTCTGCTCGCTCTGCTGGCTGTGGCGCCGCAAGGCCTGGACCTGCGCCGCTTCGCCGCCGCGCAGGGCGCGCCTTTGCCGGCGCTGCCCGACGGCATGTTGCGCCACACCGATGCCCATGGCGACTTCGCGCTCGGCGACGCGCAGACCGGGCAGGCTGGGCAGCGCGTGCGGGAGGTGCTGGCCGCGTACCACGCGTCGCACAGCGAAGAGCTGGGCCCCGACAGCGCGCGCCTGCGCCGCCTGGCGCTGCCGCGCCTGCCCGAGCCTTTGTGGCGCGCGTTGCTGGCGCGTCTGCAGGCCGCGCAGGGCGTGAGCGTGCGCGGGGCTTTTGTGCACCTGCCCGAACACGGCGTGCACCTCTCGGCCACCAAAGAGCGGCTGGCGCAGAAGGTGGCCGCGCCCCTGCAGACGGCGGGCTTTGAAGGCGCCTGGGTGCGCGATCTCGCGCGCGATGCGGGCGAGCCCGAGACGATGGTGCGTGTGACGCTGGCGCGCCTGGCGCAGCGCGGTGAACTGCACCAGGTCGTCAAGGACCTCTACTACCCGCCCGCGACCATGTTGCGCCTTGCCGCGCTGGCGCGCGGCGTCGCGGGGCAGGGCGATGGCTCGGTGCTGGCCGCCGCGTTCCGCGACGCCACCGGCCTCGGCCGCAAGCGCGCGATCCAGATCCTGGAGCACTTCGACCGCGTCGGCCTGTTGCGCCGCGTGGGCGACGTGCACTGGCTGCGCGCGGACTGCCAGCTGTTCACGCAAGCGCAGATATGATCGGCGCTCTTTTCGCGCGGGCTGATCAGGCCCGCCTGTTTTTTGCGGAGGGGAAACGATCCTGGTGGATCGGCCGGGCTTCAAACCCGGTGGGTGGCGCCATGCGTCGCCGGGTGGGTTCGACTCCCATTCCCCTCCGCCCCTTCGCTGGCCGGTCGCGGCCCGGGTTGCCATGAGCGCCGCCCGACCGCTCCGAAGGCGCTCAGCCCCACAGTGCGCAGCACGGAGGGTCGTCCAGTGAGCCTCGCCGAACCCATCTACCCCGACGACCTGCTCTACCACGTGGAGCATCAGGTCTGGGCCCGCGTGGGCGACGACGGTTGCGCCACCGTGGGCATCACCTCGCTGGGCATCCGCCTCGCGGGCGAGATCTACATGTGCCGCCCCAAGGGGGTGGGCTCGGCCATCGAGCAGGGCCGTTCCATCGCCGTGGTCGAGCTGGCCAAGTCCATCGTTTCGGTGAAGTCGCCGGTGAGCGGCCAGGTGGTGGCCGTCAACCCCGAACTGGCGCAGACCCCCGAGCGGGTGCACCTCGATCCCTATGGCGCGGGCTGGCTGGCGCGCGTGCGCCTGACCGATCTGGCCGCCGACCGGGCCGCGCTGGTGCAGGGCGATGCGGTGGCACCCGCCATGCAGGCGCACGCGCGCCTCTTCCGGCAGGACTGAGCATGGCCTTCGTCGAACACCCGGTGGACGGCGTGGCGATGCTGCTCTGGGCGGCCGAGCCCGAGTCGCCGCAGCGCCTGGCCACGCCGTTTTTCTTTGCCGCAGCGGCCGCGGCGATGGACACGCCGGTCGAGATCTATTTCACCGCGCGCAGCGTGCACCTGCTGGTGCCCGGTGTGGCCGAGACCCTGCGTGCGAGCGAGCGCTTTGACAAGACCATCCTCGATGCGATGCGCGAAGCCGTGTCGCACGGTGCGCGCCTGCTGGCCTGCACCGACGCCCTGCATGCCCAGGGCATCGACCCGGCGCGGCTCATTCCCGAGTGCAGCGGGCCGGGTGGTGCGGTGCAGTTCATGGCCCGCGCGGCCGACCAACGCTGGCGCACCCTGGTGTTCTGATCACTGTTCGCGCGCTGTGGGCACCGGGGCCAACGGGCGCTGGTCACCAAAGGCCGGCGACCCTCAATCCCACCAGGGCAGCAGCCGCTTCATCGCCGCCACCTCGCCACAGTGGTCGGTGGCGTAGCCCGAGAGCCGGTTGAGCCGGTCCTGCCAGGCGCGGCTGCGCAGGCGCTGCAGCAGCACCTGCATGGCCGGCTGTTCGAGCGCGCTTTTCAGGCACACCAGCAGGTAACGTTCTTCGGTCAGCGGCACGAAGCCCAGCCCCTGCGACCGGGCCGCGTACTCCGTGCCCAGGCCCACGTCGGCGTGCCCACTGACGACCGCCTGCGCCACCGCCGAGTGGGAGCTTTCGACCCGGGAGAAGCCGTCGATGTCCTGCGGCAGCAAACCCGCCTGGTTCAACAGTTCTTCGAGCAGCAGCCGGGTCCCGGTACCGAGCTCGCGGTTCACGAACCGGGCGTGCAGGCGCGATACGTCGGTCATGTCGTGCAGCCGCAGCGGGTTGCCGGGCGCGACCATCAGGCCCTGCGAGCGGCGCGCGAAACCAATGATCTTGTGGGTGCCGGGTTTGAGCAGCGGGCGGTAGGTGCGCGCGCTCTGGCTGCCGCTGGCCGCAAACGGCTGGGTGTGGAAACCCGCCAGCTCGCAGCGGCCCTCGTTGAGCGCGCGGATCGCGTCCACGCTGCCGCAGAAGCGGATGTCCAGGTGCAGGCGCTGGTCCCGGCTTTTGGCGTCGGTCTCCTGCGCCATGACGGTCTGCAGCTCGGTCAGCGCGTGGTCGTGGCTGGCGTAGAGCGTGAGGACCCGGTGGGCATGCGCCTGGTCCTTTTCGTCAAAGGCCAGCGAGAAAGCGCGCGCCAGTTCGGCGCGCAGGCTCTCGATCTGGGGGCCGAGCCGGGCTTGTGCGAGCCGCTCGGCCATCAGCAGCCGTTCGCCAAACGGCGTGAGTCGCGCCGGTTGACCGCGTTCCCAGAAGATCAGCGGCTGGCCCAGGCCCGTTTCCCACTCTTTCAGCTGGCCCCAGACGTGGCGGTATGAGAGGTCGAGTTCGCGTGCGGCGCCCGAAATGGAACCGCTGCTGCGCACCGCATGCAGCACGTCCATCATGGGGTTGCGCAAGAGCGCGGATGGTGGCGTCTGCCCGTCTTGTGGCGCGGTCAGGGAATAGGACAGCTCGATCTTTCGCATGGCGGGTGAGTGTGCCTGAAACTCACCGCGCTACCGTCTGCGCAACGTATGAACAAGGCCTCATATCGCGTCATCCCGTACTCCCGATCTTGAAGCACACTTGTAAGCTGAGATCCACATATGAACGCGTTTTCCGATAGTTTGACCACCGCATTGCAGCTCGTTGTTTCGGGCGATGCCGGCCTCTGGGCCATCGTCACGCGCTCGCTCGCGGTGAGCGCCACGGCCTGTCTGCTGGCTTGTGGCGTCGGTCTCCTGCTGGGCGCTTGGCTGGCCGTGGCGCGCTTCCCCGGCCGCCCCATCGTGCTCACGCTGCTCAACACCTCGCTGGCCATCCCCTCCGTGGTGGTGGGTCTGGTGATCTACCTGC
>CAMLQP010000060.1 GCA_946482115.1 uncultured Comamonadaceae bacterium | reverse complement strand
TGGAGGTGGACGGCGAGATGCACGGCGACGTGGCGCTGGACGGCGCCGCGCGCAAGGTGCTCATGCCCAACAGCACCTTGCAGGGCGATGCCAACCTGCTGGTCTGCCCCGACATCGACTCGGCCAACATCGCCTACAACTTGCTGAAAACGGCAGCCGGCGGCAACATCGCCATCGGCCCGGTGCTGCTGGGCGCGGCCAAGCCAGTGCACATCCTGACCGCCAGCACCACGGTGCGGCGCATCGTCAACATGACCGCGCTGACGGTGGCGGATGCCAATGCGGCGCGCCCGGGCGTGTAACGAGAGCAAACACTTACATCTAAAAATGGGGCTCCGGCCCCGGCTACCCGCAGCCCCTGCCCATTTCTTGGGCAGGGGCTTGCTTTTTTGCCCCGCATCGGGCACACTTGCGTCCTTGATTTAAGGGTTAACCCGCTGTTTTTCCGTACGGGAAGACGCGGGTTGATTGCGTTAGAGAACAGGGAAATTCATGGTCCGGAAGTGGGCTTGGACAGCTGCCTGGGTGGCCGCCGCCGTGCTTGGCACCGTTTTGGTGCAGGCTCGCAACACCGCGGTCGACGTTCCCTCGCCGCCGGTTGCCTCTGCCGCCCAGACGATTGCCTTGTCCCAGCTGCCGCCGCAAGGGCAGGAGGTCATGGGTCTGATTCGCCAGGGTGGTCCCTTCCCCTACGAGAAGGACGGTACCGTGTTCGGCAACCGGGAGCGCCTGCTGCCGGCCGCCACACGGGGCCACTACCGCGAATACACCGTGCCCACGCCCGGGCTGGGTCACCGGGGCGCACGCCGCATCGTCTGCGGGGGCGCCCAGGTCCGGCAGCCGGAAGCCTGTTACTACACCGAGGATCACTACGCCAGCTTCCGCCGCATTGCGCAGTGAACCCCGAATACGGATTTTTAACTTTTTGAATTTGGAAAGAGACGCGGAGATGGACACGCCACTTCGTAATGTTCGCACCAACATCGTGCAGTCGATCCGCGCGCACAGCGTGCAGGGTCTGCAGGAGGCCGCCGAGCAGCTGGGTCACCACTTCCTGTACGCCAACCTGGCCACGGCCCAGAACAAGCAGGACGTGCTGGACCTGATCGCCGCGCAGTACACCTTGCCGTCCACCTTCGGCAAGAACTTCGACGCGCTCTACGACAGCATGACCGACCTGGTGCACAAGTCGGGTCCGCAGACCGGCTTCATCGTCGTGCTCGAGCACATCCCGACCAGTCCCAAGTTCGACAAGGAAGCGCGCGAGCAGCTGCTCGACATCTTCCGCGATGTCGCAGACTACTGGGCCGACCGCAAGATCCCGTTCCGTTGCTTCTACTCCTTCTCCGTGGCGCGCGCGCCCAAGGGCGAGGTGATGGACGAGGCCGAGGAGCCCATGCCCACCGACAAGCTGGTCGACGTGAGCCCGCTGGCGCTGCGCATGAGCAGCCCGTTCAACGCGGGCTACTGGCTGGCCGCCGCCTGAGCGGTCCCGCTCCTGCCAGACCACAAGGGCCGCTCATGCGGCCCTTGTCACTGGTGCGCGCCGGCTCGATACTGGTGCCGCCATGAACATTCCCCGAGTCGTCGTCTGCCTGCTGCTGGCCGGCCTGCTGCTGCACGTTGCCCCGGCCCGGGCCCAGGCAGACGGCGAAGACGACGGCGCGGCCGGCCTGTTGGAAACCTCCGAGGTGCTGGGCGCCGCGATGTCGGCCGAGGAGGCCGAGCGCGCGCTCGCCACGCCCCTGCCCCCACCTGGCGCGGCGCGGGCCGAGCTGCTGCGGCGCCAGTACCTCGCCGCGCAGCGCCTGGTGCGGCGCGACCGCATGATCGAGGTGTCGCGCGAGCTGGTCACCGCCACCGAAGGCGCCGAGGCCGAGCGCTGGATCACCACCTACCTCAACACCGAATATTCCTGGGGCAGTTCGGGCACCGCGCTGGCCGCCTGCGAGGCCTACATCGGCGACGCCCGCCTGTCCGTGGCCGCGCGGGCGTCGGTGGCGCTGCGCCAGGCCTATTTCGCGGCCAACACCGCCAACGACCGCCCGGTGCTGCTGCGCATGTGGTCGCGCGCCGACGGACTGGTGAACCAGGCCCGCGCGCAGCTGCAGGGCACCGAACGGGACCGCCTGCAGATCGACTGGCTGCAGACCCGCGCCGAGGTGGAATCCGCGCGCGGCGACTTCACGGCCAGCGTGGCCACGCTGCGCGAGGCCGTGGGCACGGCGCGCCAGGTGCTCGATGCCCTGCGCGGCGCGCAGGCCTCTCAGCACGAGGTGCTGGAAGCCTTTGGCCGGCTGGACGGCTCCATGGGCATGCTGAGCTACGCGCTGGTGCGGCAGAACCGCCCGCAGGAGGCGGTGGTGCTGGCGCAGGCCAGCATCGCGAACTGGCGCGCCGGGCGGGCCAGCGACGCGGTGGGCGCGCGCTGGAACTACCGCCTGGCCAACGCGCTCAACGCGATCCAGCAGTTCGAGGCCGCGCTGGCGGCCGGCCGCCTGTCCGACGAGCTGCTGCAGCGCGCCGGCTCCAGCCCGGCCAGCGCCACGCGCTGGTACGCGCGGCGCGAGATCGTGCGCGCGCTGCTGGGCCTGCGCCGCTGGGGCGAGGCCGACGAGGCCTACCGCAGCTTCCTGGGCAGCATGCCGGCCGACACCATCGCGCGCACGCGCGCCTCCGACTGGCGCTTCAACGTGCTGCTGGCCGCCAAGAACGGCCGCGCCGACGAGGCGCTGGAAAGCGTGGAGCGCATCCACCGCTTCCGCGTGCGCCTGTACGGGCCGCGCCACCCGCAGGTGCAGGAGGCCGCGGGCGTGCGCGGCGTGGTGCATCTCGCGCGCGGCGACCTCGCACGCGCCCTGCCCGACTACGAGACGCTGTTCGCCGCCGTGCTCGATCAGCGCAGCGGCTGGGCCGACCTGGACACGCGCGGCGTGCGCGGCTATGTGTTCGGCATCGCCTTCGACGAGTTCCTGCGCCACATCGCCCAGCAGGCGCAGCGCGGGGCGCCGCCGGACGACGCGGTGGTGCAGCGCGCCTTCCAGCTGGCCGACCGCGTGGCTGCCAGCAGCACGCAGCGCGCCCTGGCCGACAGCACCGCGCGCGTGCTGGCCGGCACGCCGCAGCTGCGCGACCAGCTGGAGCAGGAACAGGTGCTGCGGCAGAAGGCCGGCACCCTGTTCGGCCGCGTGGCCGCGCTGCTGGGCGACGAAGACCGCCTGCGCCGCGACACCCAGACCGAGGCTTTCAAGGCCTTGCCCGAAGAGGAACGCAAGGCGCACGCCGACAGGCTGCGCGCGGTGCGCGAGCAGATCCGCGTGCAGCAGACCGAGGCTGGCAATGCGCGCAACGAACTCACCGCGCTGCGCGAGCGCATCGCCGAAAGTTTCCCGGCCTACGCCGACCTGGTCACGCCGCTGCCACCGCGCCCGGCGGCCCTGGCGTCGAGCCTGCAGCGCGGCGAGGCGCTGCTTGCCATACACCCCACCGAGAACGCGACGCTGCTCTGGCTGATACGCCCGGACGCCCCGGTGGCCTTCGCCGCCAGCCCGCTGGGCGCGCAGGCCCTGGCCCAGCGCGTGGCCGAGCTGCGCCGCATGCTGGACCTGGCGTCGGTGGCGCCCGGCACCGCGCCCCCGGCCCTGCAGATCGAGCGGCTGCACGCGCTGTACCGCGAGCTGCTGGGCCCGCTGCACGCCCGGCTGGATGGCGTGACCTCGCTGGTGGTGGCCACGCAGCATGCGCTGGCGGGCCTGCCGTGGGCGGCGCTGGTGACCGAACCCCCCGCCGCCGAGGCGCCGCCGGCCTGGCTGCTGCGGCGCATGGCGGTCTCGCAGGTGCCCACCGCATCCGCCCTGCAGGCCTTGCGCCGCAGCGCGCCGGCCCGTGTGGCATCGCGTGCGCTGCTGGGTTTTGGTGATCCGTCGTTCAGCACCGCCACCGCCGCGCCAGCCCGCGCCGGCCAGCGTGCCGACGTGGCGCAGCTCGTAGGCGCCGCGGCCTACGACGCCGAGCGCGGCTTTCGCTACGCCAACATGCCGCCGCTGCCCGAGACGCGCGACGAACTGCGCGCCGTGGCCGCCGCGCTGGGGGCCGACCCGGCGCGCGACTTGGTGCTGGGCGAGGCCGCGACCCGCGCGGCGGTGCTGGGCGCCGACCTGAGCGACCGCCGCGTCGTCGCCTTCGCCACCCACGCGCTGCTGCCCGGCGAGCTGCCCGGCGTGTCCAAGCCCGCGCTGGCCATGGCCGCCCCGCGCGACGAGCGCGAATCCCCGCTGCTCGAACTCGACGACGTGCTGGGCCTGCGGCTCAACGCGCAGTGGGTGCTGCTGTCGGCCTGCAACACCGCGGCCGGGGAGCTTGGCGGCGGCGCCATGTCGGGCCTGGTGCGGGGCTTCTTCTTCGCCGGCGCGCGTTCGGTGCTGGCCACGCACTGGGCGGTCGAGAGCGCGTCGGCCTCGGTGCTCAGCAGCGGGGCGGTATCGGCCCAGAGCCGGGGCGGGGCCTCGCGCGGCGAAGGTCTGCGCCAGGCGCAGCTGGCCATGGCCGACGGCACCAGCGGCGACGGCCGCTGGCGCCACCCGTTCTACTGGGCGCCGTTCGCGCTGTTCGGCGACCCGGCGCGCTGACCCGGCGCGTCAGGCCGTCAGCGCCTGCGCCAGCGCGGTGTACTCGGCCACCGGCACCTCCTCGGCGCGGCGCTGGACATCGAAGCTGCCGCCGAACCCGCGCGTTTCCAGCCACCGGCCCAGCGTGTGGCGCAGCAGCTTGCGCCGCTGGCTGAAGGCGACCTGCACCAGCTCCTCGAGCAGCGCGGCGTCGAGCACGGCCGGCTCGGCATGCGGCACCATGCGCACCACCGCGCTGTCCACCCGCGGCGGCGGGTCGAAGGCCTCGGGTGGCACGAACAGCACGTCTTCCATCGCGTAGCGCCACTGCAGCATCACGCTCAGCCGCCCGTAGTCGGCGGTGGCGGGTGCGGCCACCATGCGGTCGATCACCTCTTTTTGCAGCATGAAGTGCTGGTCCGTCACCACGTCGGCCACCGGCAGCAGGTGAAACAGGATGGGGCTGGAGATGTTGTACGGGAGGTTCCCGACGACGCGCAATTGGCCTTTTTGCGTGGCCAGTGCCCGGAAGTCGACCCGCAGCACGTCCGACTCGATGACTTCGAGCTGCGGATGCTGGCGCAGCCGCACCGCGAGGTCGCGGTCGAGCTCGATCACCGTGAGCCGGCCCAGGCGTTCGACCAGCGGCTGGGTCAGCGCGGCCAGGCCGGGGCCGATCTCCACCATGGCATCGCCCGCGCGTGGCGCGATGGCACGCACGATGGCGTCGATGATGGCGGGATCATCGAGGAAATGCTGCCCGAAGCGCTTGCGGGCCTGGTGTTTCATCGCTGCGGTTACGGGCGGGGCTCGCGGACTTCCACGTAGGCACGGTCGCGCAGCTCGCGCGCCCAGGTGGCGTAGGCCTGCTCCAGCTTTTTCTCGCGCACCTCGCTGCGCACCATGTTGCGCTGCTCGGCCAGGCTGGGCTTGACCTGGCGGCGCTCCACCACCTGGATCAGGTGCACGCCGAAGCGCGAGGGCACGGGCTGGGAGATCTCGCCCGGCTGCAGCGCGTTCATGGCGTTCTCGAACTCGGGCACGAACATGCCCGGCACGGCCCAGCCCAGGTCGCCGCCTTCGCGGGCGGAGCCGTCCATACTGTGGGCGCGGGCCAGCGCGGCGAAATCGGCCTGGCTGGCGGTTGCCTGCTGGCGCAGCGTGCGGGCCCGGTCCAGAAGGTCCTGCTGGCTGGTCTGGGGGCCGGGCCGTAGCAGGATGTGGCGCGCGCGCGTCTGGGTGACCGTGTCGGCGGCGCTGGCCTGCTTGCGGTCGATCAGCTTGAGGATGTGAAAGCCGGCGCCGCTGCGCAGCGGCCCAGCCACCTCACCCACCTTGAGCGGCTGGGCAGCCTCGACGAACAGCGCGGGGTAGCGTTCCGCCGTGCGCAGCCCCATCTCGCCGCCGGTGGAGGCATCGGGGGCATCGGAGAACTCCCGGGCGGCGGCGGCGAAGTCGCCGGTGCGGGCGCGTTCGCTGGCGCGCAGCGCGCGCGACAGGCGTTCGGCGACCACGGCCGGCTCCGCGTTCTCGGGCACGCGCACCAGGATGTGGCCCAGGTTGATTTCCGCCGGGGCGGCGCTGGCCTGGCCGCGCATTTCCAGCAGGTGGTCGTCGAGGTCGCGGTCGGTGATGCGCAGGGCGCCTTCCACCTCGCGCTCGCGCACGCGCTGCAGCAGGATGTCCTGGCGCAGCCGCTCGCGGAACAGCTCGGGCGAGGTGCCCTGCTGTCGCAGCCGCTCGTGCAGCTGGGCCAGCGTGAGCCCGTTCTGCTCGGCCACCGACTGCTCCGCCTGCCTGAGAGTCGGGTCGTCCACCTTGAGGCCGATCTCTTTCGCGCGCTGCAGCTGGGTGCGCTCGACGATGAGCTGCTCCAGCGCCTCGCGCTCGATGGCGGCGGCGTTGCCGGAGCCGCTGCCCTGGCGGGCGAGCTGCTGCGCGACCATGGCCGCGCGCTGGCGCACCTCGTTGGCGGTGATGGGCTCGGAATTGACGACCACCACGATGTGGTCGGCCGCCCGCACCCCGGCGGGTGCCGCGGGCGTGGCCAGCAGCGAGGCCGCGTTGCCGGTGCCCCGCAGGCCCTGGGCCGCGGCCGGCCCGGCAGTCAGCGCCAGCGCGCAGGCCAGGGCCAGCAGCGCGGCGGCTTCAGTCGTAGCGGCCAAAGCGGGACGGCGGGTTGATCTCTTCGCGCAGGTACTGGTAGCGGGGTACATTGTCTCTGAGGGTTTGCAGCGGGCTGGAACCGATGCGGGTGAAGCCCAGGAGTTCGAGCTGGAACAGGATGCGGCGGCTGGAGGACGAGGTGCTGCTCTGCAGCCGCTCCAGCACCACGCGGCCTATCCAGCAGCCCGCATCGTACTCAAAGCCCGCCACCAGATCGACGAATTTGCGGTCCGGCACGCTGTAGTTGAGGCGGCCGACGCTGTACCAGCGGCCCTCGCCCAGGCCGCCGCCGGGCTGGCGGGTCAGTTCTTCGTCGCCGAACAGGCCGGACAGCGGCCATTGCCAGCCGAAGTCGTACTGCTCGCTGACGCCGCGCTGCAGCCGGTAGGCCGCGCTGAACACGCGGTAGGGCCCCGGCATGTAGCGCGCGCTCAGCGTGGTGCGCACCGATTCGCGCTGCTTGGGGTTGAACTGCACGTTGCCTTCGAAGGCCCAGCGCGGGTCCCAGCTCAGGCGGGCGCCCAGCAGCAGGTCGCTCAGGCGTTCGGAAATCGGCGCGCCGCCCGGCAGGAAGACGTTCTGGTCCCGGAAGCGCAGGCGCTGGGCGATGCCGAACTTGGCGAGCTCGCGGCCGTCCTGGCTGTCCAGCAGGCGCGAGGTGACGCCCAGCGTGAGCGTGCTCTGGTCGGCGATGCGGTCGTTGCCGCCGAAGGGGTTCTCGGTGTAGATGGTCGCGAGGTTGAAGTCGAACGCGGCCGAGTCGTAGTTGGGCAGCAGGCGCTGGTCGCGGTAGGGCGTGCGCACGAAGAAGGCGCGCGGCTCCAGTGTCTGCGTGAGCGAGCGGCCCAGGAAGCTGGCGTCGCGCTCGAAGAACAGGCCGCTGTCCAGGCTGAAGGTGGGCAGCACGCGCGACGCCGAGCGCGAGCCGTTGCCCAGCGGGCTGTCGAGCTGGTAGTTGGTCGCGTGCATCTGCAGGCGCGGGCGCAGGTACCAGGCCGGGGTCTGCCAGGTCCAGGACACCTCGCCCACCGCGAGCGAGCGGGTGCCGTTGATGTCGTTGCCCGCCTGGGCCCGGTCCGAGCGGAAGCGGGTGTATTCGGCGTAGAGCGACATGTCCCACCCGCCCAGGCCGGCGATGGTCTGGTCGCTCCAGCTGCGGCGCGCGGTCAGCGAGGGCACGCGGTCGTAGGGCGGAATGATGGGCGAGGCGGCGTCCTGCAGCGTCTGCCAGCTGTAGGCGCCGGCCGAGAACCCCCAGCCGCCCCGGCTCCAGCTCGCCACCGCGTCACTGGGCAGCAGGCGCGAGGTCAGCACCGTGTTGGTGCGGGGAAAGTCGCGCCAGTAGTTGTCGTCGCTGACGCGGTTGACGTTGAGGTACAGGTTGACGGGGCCGGTCAGCGAGCTGTCCAGCACGTGCTGGTGCAGCGCGCCGACCGACCAGCGGTCTTCGCCGCGCAGGCGGTCCGACGGCATGAAGGCCCCGCGCAGCTGGCCCCGGTAGTCGGATTCCAGGTACCGGTACTCGCCCGCCAGGTCAACCCCCCGCTTGGTCATCAGCGTCGGGTACAGCGTCGCGTCGCGGTTGGGCGCGATGTTGAAGTAGTACGGCACCGTGAGTTCCAGGCCGCTGGTGCTGTCCAGCCCGATGGTCGGTGGCAGCAGGCCGGACTTGCGCCGGTCGGTCAGCGGAAAGGTCAGGTAGGGGCTGCCGAGTATGGGCACGCCCTTGAACGTGAGCACCCCGCCCGTGGCCCGGCCTTCCTCGGCCTCGTTGTCGAACTCGATGCGCGACGCGCTGACCATCCAGTCGGGTAGCCAGCCCGGTCCGGGCTTGCGCCGGCAGGTGGTGTAGGTCGCGTTGTAGGCGATGGTGTTGTCCTTGTCGACGAAGTCGACGCGGCTGGCCTCGCCGCGGCCATCGTTGCGCAGGAACTGGTAGGTCGGCGACTCGAAATAGCCCTGGCTGGTGTCGAGCTTGAGCTGCACCTCCGGGCCCTCGAAGCGGTTGCCTTCCCGGTTCACCCGCACGTTACCGCTGCCGCGCGCGGTGTCGGTGGCCTCGTCGTGGCTCAGGCGGTCGGCCTGGATGACGATGTTGTGCCGGCGCAGCTCGGCCTGGCCCTCGACGGTGGTGGTGGCGCCCGGCCGGCCTTCGATGCGGTCGCCGCGCACGAAGGTGGGGGCCTGCTCCAGCGCCTCGGGCGGCAGGGACTCCTGCAGCAGGGTGCTGGGGCGCAGCCGCAGGCCGTCGGTGGCCTCCTGCGCCAGGGACGGCACGGCCAGCGAGGCGCCGGCCAGCCACACGCACAGGCGTGCAGCCCGTGCCACCGGGCGGTGCGGGCCGGGAAACGGCGACTGGGAAAGGGTCGGAAGTTTCAAGACAATCGAAACCATCTCGCGCGCGGGCACGGGGCCACGCGCGGCGCGTTTGTAGAATCTCGGGCCATTATCCTATGCCGCTGCGCGGCGCCCCCGCTCATGTCCGAAACCCTTGTCTGGGCCGATCCGCAACGCCGCGCGGCGTTCGAAACCTGGCTGGCCGAGCAGGCCGCCGGGCACGGCCTTCTGCCCGGGACCGTGCGCCCCGCCTCGGCCGACGCCAGCTTCCGCCGCTACTTCCGCATCACCGCCACCGACGGCGGCAGCCGCGTCATCATGGACGCGCCGCCCGAGTACGAGGACTGCCGACCCTTCGTGGCGGTCGCTCGCCTGATGGCCGGCGCCGGGATCAAGGTGCCGGACATCCTGGCCTGGGATGAGGCCCAGGGCTTCATGCTGCTGGGCGACCTGGGCGAGCACACCCTGCTCACCGTGCTGGATCCGCAGCAGCCGCAGGCCGCCCTGCCCCATTTCCTCGACGCCCTTGACAGCCTGATCGCCTGGCAGCTGGCCAGCCGCCCCGGCGTGCTGCCGCCCTATGACGAGGCGCTGCTGCGGCGCGAACTGCAACTGTTCCCCGACTGGTATCTGGAGCGCCACAAGGGCCTGGCGCTGGACGACGCCACGCGCGCCACGCTGCAGGGCACGTTCGACCAGATCGTCGCGCGCAACCTGGCGGCGCCGCAGGTGTTCGTCCACCGCGACTTCATGCCGCGCAACCTCATGCTGCCCTGGCCTGGCCAGTCCGGCCTGGGCGTGCTCGACTTCCAGGACGCGGTCCACGGCCCGGTCACCTACGACATCGCCTGCCTGATGCGCGACGCCTTTCTCAGCTGGGACGAGGAGGTAGTGATCGACGTGACGGTGCGCTACTGGGAGCGCGCCCGCAAGTCCGGGCTGCTGGACTTCGACGGCTGGAGCGGCGACTTCGGCGCCTTCTACCGCGCGGTCGAATGGATGGGTCTGCAGCGTCACCTCAAGGTCGCGGGCATCTTCGCCCGCCTCACGCTGCGCGACGGCAAGCCCAAGTACCTGGCCGACGCGCCGCGTTTCATCGGCTACATCCGCCACGCGGCCGTGCGCTACCGCGAGCTCGCGCCGCTGCTGCGCCTGATCGACAGGGTGGAGGGCCTGGAAGCGGCCAGCGGCTTCGCCTTCGGCCGCGTCAGCTGAAAGGCCGGCGATGCCGCGCTTCCACTGCGACGCCGACCTCGCCACCGGCCTGGCGCTGGCGCTGCCGCCCGCGGCCGCACGCCACGTGCAGGTGCTGCGGCTGCAGCCGGGCGACGCGCTGACGCTGTTCAACGGCCGCGGCGGCGAATTCGCCGCCACCGTGACCCGCATGGGTCGCAGCGACGTGGGGGTGCAGGTGGGCGAACACCGGGCCATCGAGCGCGAGGCGCCGCGTGCCGTGACGCTGGCCGTGGGCATGCCGGCCAACGAGCGCATGGACTGGCTGGTGGAAAAGGCCACCGAGCTTGGCGTGGCCGCGATTCAGCCGCTGATGACCGAGCGCAGCGTGTTGCGACTCAAGGGCGAACGCGCCGAGCGCAAGCGCGAGCACTGGCAGGCCGTGGCCGTGGCCGCGTGCGAGCAGTGTGGCCGCAACCGCGTGCCGCTTATCGCCCCCGTGCTGTCGCTGGACGATTGGCTCGCTTCGGCCCCGGCGGCCGCCCATGTGCTGTCGCTGCGCGCCGGCAGCCGGCCCTGGCGCGAGGCCCTGCCGCCCGCCGGGGTACCGTGCACCGTCGTGCTGGGCCCCGAAGGTGGCCTGGGTCCGGCCGAGGAGGAGCGCCTGCTGGCGGCCGGCCTGGCGCCGGTGGGGCTGGGCGAAGCGGTGCTGCGCAGCGAGACGGCCGCGCTGGCAGCGCTGGTGATCGCGGCGTTCTAGAAACCGGAGTCGCCGAGGGCCGATGGGTCGACGTGGATCAGTTCCAGCGGGTGGCGCTGGCCCGCCAGGTGGTCCTGGATGCACCGCCATACCACCGGGCTGCGGTGGCGGTCCTGCGAGGCCTCGATTTCCTCGGGCGTTAGCCACAGCGTGCGCACGATGCCTCGGTCCAGCGGCCTGCCCGGCTCGGCCTCACCCAGCGTGCCGGCGAAGGCGAAACGCAGGTAGGTCACGTCCCGCGCTTCCTGTCGCCCCTGGGCCAGGTAGATGCCCACCAGGGCGGTCGGCTTGAAGCGATGGGCGGTTTCTTCCAACGCCTCGCGGGCGCAACCCTGCTCGGGTGTCTCGCCCGGGTCGAGGTGGCCGGCCGGGTTGTTCCAGCGCAGGCCATCGGCCGTTTCTTCCTCGACCAGCAGGTAGCGGCCATCGCGTTCGATGATGGCCGCCACGGTCACATGGGGCTTCCAGCGGGTGCTCATGCCTGCATTATGAAGAGGCCTCGGCGATGGGCAGCCAGAGTTCGAACCGGCTGCCCTGGCCCGGCTGGCTGTGGACTGCCACGCGCCCGCCGTGGCCCTGCATCACCGTCTGGACGAACAGCAACCCCAGACCCGCGCCGTCCACCCGGTGCACGGACGGATCCCGGAAGCAGGGCCTGAACGGCTCGGCCTGGCTCTCGGTGGAAATGCTCGGCCCCTCGTCGCTGACACTCAGAACCCAGTGGCCTGGTTCGGCGCGCACGCCCATCGTCACCTGGGTGCCGGGCGGGGCGAACTTGATGGCGTTGCCCAGCAGGTTGCCGATCGCGCGCGCGAGCAGTTCGCGGTCGACCGGCGCGAAGGCGGTGACCGGGCCGTCCGCGTGGCGCAGGGCGATGCCCTGCTTGTGCGCGATTTCCCAGTGGTCGTCGGCGGCTTCGCGCACCACGTCCACCAGGTCGAGGGGCTGCCGGTTGTCATCGCGCGACTGCGAGATGTGCGTGTCCAGCGAACGCGACATCAGTTCCGTGCCCGCCGGGTTGCTGGCCGTCCAGAGGTTTTCCAGCATGTAGCGCCGCGACAGCAGGCGGCCCATGTTACGGGACATGAACGCGCGATGTCGAACCCCTTCTGGGTCATGTTGATGGGCATGCCCTGGTGTTCGACGCGGGGCCCCACGGGAATGAAGGTGTAGGTGAAGCCCCCTTGAAAGTTCAACAAGAGTTAAGTGTTGGGCCTCCCGCAGTGTTTCTTTTTTGGCGATTTGTGGGTGGAGCGGCAAGCCGTCAATCTGCTGTAAGCTTTCTGCCGTGCCTCTGAGCCCCCTTTGCGGGCTGTTGCACGACCATAGGAGGAGACCCATGCAGATAGGAGTCCCCGCCGAAACGGCGGCGGGAGAGACACGCGTGGCGGTGACGCCG
>CAMLQP010000059.1 GCA_946482115.1 uncultured Comamonadaceae bacterium | reverse complement strand
CGCGCACACCCACGCCCTGGTCGATGCTGAAGCTGCCGGTCTTGACGATGCCCTCCTCCAGGCTCCAGCCTTCGGCGCGGGTGTACTGGAAATAGAGGTCGGCGTCGTCCACGCCGGGCACCAGGATTTCGCCCAGCGCGCGGCGCAGCTGGGACTCGTCCAGGCCGAAAGGCGTGAGCAGCAGGGATTGGGCGGTGGCCAGGCGGGCCAGGGTGGGTTCGCGGGCGATCATGGGGCCATTGTAGGAAGCCGGAGCCACCCGCGCGCGCGTCGGGGGCAAATCAGGCCCGCTGGCGCAGCCACAACAGCAGCGCGGCGTCGTCCAGGTGGGCCAGGCCGGCCGCATGGGCGGCGCGGAAGGCCTCGGAGGCATGCGGACCCAGCGGGCCGGCAAAGCCGGCGGCCCGCGCCATGGCCACGGCCAGGCCGGTGTCCTTCTCCAGCAGAGTCACGTGGGCGCGCGGCTCGAAATCGCCGGCCAGGGCGCGGCGCATGCGGTCGGAGCCTATCCAGCTCTGGCCGCTGGACTGCTCGATCACGCCCAGCGTGGCGGCCGCATCCAGCCCCAGGCGTTCGGCCAGGGCCATGGCCTCGGCCGCGCCCACGAGGTTGATGCCGGCCAGCAGGTTGTTGACCAGCTTGGTGCGCGCGCCATCCCCCACGCGGGTGCCAACCCGGAACAGGCGGCTGGAGAGGTCGTCCAGCAGCGGCTGGTGGCGCACCACCACGTCGGCATTGCCGGCCACCATCAGGCTCATGCTGCCGTCGCGCGCCCGCGCGGGACCGCCAGACATGGGTGCGTCCAGCGTGTCCACTCCCAGCGGAGCAAGCTCCAGCGCGAGGTTCTCGACGTCGTCGGGCGAGATGGTGGGACACAGGATCACGGTCTGGCCCGGCTGCAACGCCCCGGCTGCGCCGCCGCGGCCCTCCAGCACGTCGCGGGTCTGGGCAGCGTCCACCACGCAGACGATCAGCGCGCCGCCTTCGGGCAGGTTCGCCGCAGCGTCGCGGGCGCTGTCCACCACCTGCGCGCCCGCCGCCAGCGCCCGCCGACGCGCCGGCTCGGCCACGTCACAAACGGTCACGGTCCAGCCGCGCTCGCACAGCCGTTCGACCATGGCGCCGCCCATGTTGCCCGCGCCGATGAGGGCAACCTGCTTCATGACTGCATCGACCGCTTGGACCGTGCCACCGACATCAGCACGCCCAGGCAGGCACCCAGGGTGACCATGGCGGTGCCACCGTAGCTGATGAAGGGCAGCGGCACGCCCACCACCGGCAGGATGCCGCTGACCATGCCCATGTTGACGAAGGCGTAGACGAAGAAGTTGAGCGTCATCGCCCCCGCGAGCAGGCGCGAGAACAGCGTGGGCCCCTCGAGCGCGATCATCAGCCCGCGGTAGATCAGGAAGATGAAGGCCAGCAACAGGGCAATGACGCCCACCAGGCCGAATTCCTCGGACAGGCCGGCGAAGATGAAGTCGGTGGTGCGCTCGGGGATGAATTCGAGGTGGGTCTGCGTGCCCTGCATGAAACCCTTGCCCCAGACGCCGCCCGAGCCGATGGCGATCATGCCCTGGATGATGTGGAAACCCTTGCCCAGCGGGTCCTTGAACGGGTCCAGCAGGGTGCACACCCGCATGCGCTGGTACTCGTGCAGCACCTTCCAGTCCACGCCGGGCGCGCACCACTCGGGCTCCATCACGATCAGCGTGACGACGCCAGCGACGCCCACGATCACCGGCGGCAGGATGAGCTTCCAGCTCAGGCCCGCGAAGAAGATGACGAACAGGCCCGAGGACAGCACCAGCAGCGAGGTGCCCAGGTCAGGCTGCTTGAGGATCAGCCCCACCGGCACGCCCAGCAGCACCGCCGCGACGGCGAAATCCAGCGCCCGCAGCTGGCCCTCGCGCTTCTGGAACCACCAGGCCAGCATCAGCGGCATGGCCACCTTCATGATCTCGCTGGGCTGTATCACGGTCAGCTGGATGTCCAGCCAGCGCGTGGCGCCCTTGCGCGTGACGCCGAACAGCTCCACCGCCAGCAGCAGCAGCACGCCGCTGGTGTAAAGCGGCAACGCGAGCGACAGCAGCCGCTGCGGCGAGATCTGCGCGACCACGAACATCACCGCGCCCGCGATCAGCATGTTGCGGCCATGGTCGGCGAAACGCGAGCCATGGTCGTAACCGACCGAGTACATCACCGTGAGGCCCATGGCGGCCAGCAAAAAGACGGCGAAGGCCAGCGGCCCGTCAAACCCCTGGAACACCGGGGCGACGCGCTGCAGGAGCGACGGTTTCTCGATAACGACTGCCATGGCGTGGATTATCCTTCTCCCCCATGCCCTCCTCCCCGCCGGCCGCCACCCACCTGCTCTATCTGCACGGTTTCCGCTCGTCCCCGCAGTCCATGAAAGCCCTGAAGATGGCCGGGCGCGTGGCACGCGACCACCCGGGCGTGACCTGGTGGTGCCCGCAGCTGCCACCCTCGCCGCGCGCGGCGATGGACCTGGTGCGACAGGGCGTGGCCGGCTGGCCGCGCGAGCGCATGGCGGTGGTCGGCTCCTCCCTGGGCGGTTTCTATGCGCGCTGGCTCCATGGGCAGCTGGGCTGCCGGGTGGCGCTGCTCAACCCGGCCATACATCCGGCGCGCGACCTGGCCGCCCACATCGGCGAGCAGACCACCTGGCAAAACCCCGATGAACGCTTCTTCTTCGAGCCGCGCTTCGTCGACGAACTGCTGGAACTGGAAGCCGGCGTCCGGCTGCCGCTGCGCGACGCCTGGGCGCTGATCGCCCAGGGCGATGAGGTGCTGGACTGGCGCGAGATGACCGCCGGCTGCGTGGGAGCCCACATGACCGTGCTGGCGGGCGGCGACCACGCGATTTCGGATTTCGACGCCCACATCGACGCGATGTTGGCGTTCCTCGACCTTTCCTGACATGGCCAAGGACAAGACCCTCTACACCTGCGGCGAATGTGGCGGCACCAGCCCGCGCTGGCTGGGCAAGTGCCCGCACTGCAACGCCTGGAACACGCTGGTGGAATCGGTGGCAGAAAACACCGCCCCGGCCAAGAACCGCTTTGCCGCGCTGGCGCCGGCCAGCCAGCTCGCGGTGCTGGCCGATATCGAGGCGGCCGACGTGGCGCGCACGCCCACCGGCCTGGACGAGCTGGACCGGGTGCTGGGCGGCGGCGTGGTCGAAGGTGGCGTCGTGCTGATCGGCGGCGATCCGGGCATCGGCAAATCCACGCTGCTGCTGCAGGCACTGGACGCGCTGCAGCGCGGCGGCATGAAGAGCCTGTACATCACCGGCGAGGAAAGCGGTGCGCAGGTGGCGCTGCGCTCACGCCGGCTGGGGCTGGTGGACAGCCGGGTCCAGGTTCTGGCCGAAACCCAGCTCGAGAAGATCCTCGCCACCGTGGACGCGCACAAGCCGGCCATCGCGGTGATCGACTCCATCCAGACCGTCTACTCCGACCAGCTCAGCTCCGCGCCCGGCTCGGTGGCCCAGGTGCGCGAATGCGCGGCCCACCTCACCCGCGTGGCCAAGGCCGGTGGCACCGCCATGGTGCTGGTCGGTCACGTCACCAAGGAAGGTGCGCTGGCCGGCCCGCGCGTGCTGGAGCACATGGTGGACACCGTGCTCTATTTCGAGGGCGACACCCACAGCAGCTTCCGCCTGGTGCGCGCGATCAAGAACCGCTTTGGCGCGGTCAACGAGATCGGCGTGTTCGCCATGACCGAAAAAGGCCTCAAGGGCGTCAGCAACCCGAGCGCCATCTTCCTCTCCCAGCACAGCGAGCCGGTACCGGGCAGCTGCGTGCTCGTCACGCTGGAGGGCACGCGCCCGCTGCTGGTCGAGATCCAGGCGCTGGTGGACAGCGGCGGGCCCAGCCCGCGCCGCCTCTCGGTGGGGCTGGACCGCGACCGCCTGGCCATGCTGCTGGCGGTGCTGCACCGCCACGCGGGCGTGGCCTGCCTGGACCAGGACGTGTTCGTCAACGCGGTCGGCGGCGTGCGCATCGCCGAGCCGGCGGCCGATCTGGCGGTGATGCTGGCCATCACCTCCAGCCTGCGCGGCAAGGCCCTGCCCAAGGGTTTCATCGCCTTTGGCGAGGTGGGTCTGGCCGGCGAGGTGCGCCCCGCCCCGCGCGGCCAGGAGCGGCTGAAGGAAGCCGCCAAGCTCGGCTTTTCGGTGGCCGTGGTGCCAAAGGCCAACGCGCCACGCAAGAACGACCCAGCGTTTGCCGGTCTGACCATCCACGCGGTCGAACGCATCGAGCAGGCGCTGGACGTGGTGCGCACGCTCTGACCGCTGGAACATGCCACCCCAGGCCGACACCCTGAGCCGCGTGCTCGCCGCCTGCCGCTCCGAGCGCGCCACCACCGCGCGCTTCGACATGTCGGCGCCGTGGTCGCTGCGCTCCCATGGTGTCGAAGGCCTGCTGATCCGCCTCGGCGTGGGCGCGCCCTACTGGCTGACGCCCGAGGGCGAGCCGCCAGTGCTGCTGCGCAGCGGCGACATCGCGCTGCTGCCCCACGGCGGCGCGCACACCGTGGCGTCCGACCCCGGGCTACCCGCCATGCCCTTTCGCGAGCTGATAGAGAAACACCAGCAAGGCCGGCACGGCGACCACCCCATCACCTTCACCCATGGCGGTGGCGGCGCGGCCACGGCCCTGTACTCGCTGCACGTGTGGATGCCTGCGGCGGCGCTGCGCCCGCTACTGCAGCCCCTGCCCGCGCTGATCGTGCTGCGCCAGGACGACGCACCGGCCAACGCGCTGCTGGCGCTCTCCATGCAGGGCCTGGTGGACGAGACGCTGCACCAGCACCCGGGCTGGCAGCTCAGCGCCGCGCGCCTGTCCGACCTGCTGCTGGTGCACCTGCTGCAGCAGCATCTGCTGTCGGCCCCCGGCGGCCGCGAGCACTGGTGGCAGGGGCTGGACGACGTGCGCATCGCCACCGCGCTGGAGCGCCTGCACCAGGCCCCGGCCCAGCACTGGACGCTGGACACGCTGGCACGCGCCTGCGGCCTGTCGCGCAGCGTGCTCAGCGAGCGCTTCGCCGGCCTGGTGGGCTGTCCACCCATGGAATACCTGACCCGTCACCGCATGGCCCTGGCATCGCAGCTGCTGCGCGAGCGCCGGCTCAGCCTGTGGGCGGTGGCCGAGGCGGTCGGCTACGGGTCGGACAAGGCCCTGGCGCGTGCCTTCGAGCGCCAGATGGGCGTCACGCCCCACGCCTACCAGCGCCAGCACGGCGGTTGATCGGTGGTCGGTTCCGGGCCGGCGGTGGTTGAACCACCAGGGCCGGCCGGGCAGCATCGGGGCCTGTCCACCCCGCATGGCCCCATGTCCACTCCGCTTCGCACACTCATCATCGGCGCCGGCATCGCCGGCTGCTGCACCGCCGCCGCGCTGGCCCGGCGCGGCCATCTCGTCACGCTGATCGAGAAACAGCCCGTCTGGCGCTTCCAGAGCTCGGGCATCTTCGTCTACAGCAACGGCCTGGAAAGCCTGCGCGACATCGGCGTGGCCGAAGCGGTGCTGGCCGCCGGCTTCGCGGTCGATCAGGGCCGCAACCGCTACCTGGACCACCTGGGCCAGCCCATCGTGGACGTGTTCTACCCGCACTCGGCCGACGGCCGGCTGCCCGCCATCCTGGGCATCAAGCGGGCCGAGCTGCACCGGGTGCTGGTGCGCCACCTGGACGGCCTGGGGCTCGCGCCCCGGCTCGGCACCTCGTTCACCCGGCTCGAGCCGGACACGCAGGGCGTGACCGTCACCTTCAGCGACGACTGCCAGGAGCGCTTCGACCTCGTGATCGGCGCCGACGGCGTGCGTTCGCAGGTGCGGGCCCTGGTGTGTGGCGAGCTGCCCCCGCGCTACAGCGGCTTCGGGGTCTGGCGCAGCGTGCACCGCCGCCCGCCGGCACTGCGCGACAAGGTCATGTTGATGGGGCCGGGAAAGCGCCTGGGCATCATGCCGATCAGCGAAGACCACCTCTACCTGTTTGGCACAGTTCGCCAGCCCGAAGGCCAATGGATGGACCCGGCACGCTGGCCCGCGCTCATGCGCGAGAGCTTCGCCGAGTTCCAGGGACCGGCGCGGCCCTTTCTCAACGAGCTGGATGAAGGGTCCGAGGTGCTCTACACCGCCGTGGAGGAGGTCGTTGCCCCGCTGCCCTGGCACCGGGGTCGGGTGCTGCTGATCGGCGATGCCGCGCACGCCTCCACGCCCTTCATGGGCCAGGGCGGCGCCATGGCCATGGCCGATGCGGTGGAGCTGGCCCACCAGCTGGACGGCTCTGCCGGTGCCGTGGAGGCCGCCATCGAGCGCTGGGGCCGGATCCGCCAGCCCGTCTGCCAGCGGGTGCAGGACGCCTCACGCGCCGTGGGCGAAACCGGTGCGCGCGAGCTGAACGACCCGCAGGCCTGCCTGCAGCGCGACCAGGCCCTGCGCGAGAACGCGCAACGCCAGGTCGATGCCTTCTTTGCGCAGCTGCGCGCGACTCAGTAGCTGCGCCCGTCGCGGTAGGAGCCGCTGGTGCGTGCCTGCAGCGGCGCGACGCGGTTGATGGCCGAAGCGGTGCGTGCCACCTGCGCGTGGGTGATGCACAGGCCCAGGGCGTCGGCCGCGTCCTTGCCCGGCAGGCCGGGCAGCTGCAGCAGGCGTTTCACCATCTCCTGCACCTGTGGCTTGGCGGCCTTGCCGTAGCCCACCACCGCCTTCTTGAGCTGCAGCGCGGTGTACTCGCTGACCGGCAGGCCGCTGGCCACCAGCGCCGTCAGGCAGCAGCCGCGCGCCTGGCCCAGCATCAGCGTGGCCTGGGGGTTGACGTTGACGAACACGATTTCGCACACCGCCACCTCGGGCTGGTAGCGTTTGGCCACCTCGCTGATGCCGTCGAACAGCACCTTGAGCCGTTCGGGCAGCAGCGCGCCGTTCCCGGGGCTGGTGCGTATGGTTCCGCTGGCCACGTAGTGCATCTTCGGGCCATCGGTGTCGATGACGCCGAAGCCGGTGCACTGCAGGCCGGGGTCTATGCCGAGGATTCTCATGGCGTGCTCACAGGCCGAAATACCAGCGGACGGAATGGAAAAACACCGGCGCCGCGAAACACAGCGCATCCACCCGGTCCAGCAGGCCGCTGGTGCCCGTGACCGATTTCCCGTCCAGCCCCCAGTGCCGCACGCCGCGGTCGCGCTTGATGGCCTTCATGACCAGGTGGCCCAGCGTGCCGGCTGCGCAGGCGATCAGCGCCATGCCCAGCGCCTGGCCCGCCACGAAGGGCGTGAAGCCCGCGAGCAGCACGCCCACAAAGCCACCGGCCAGCACGCCGGCGGCCCAGCTGCTCCAGTGGAAACTCTGGCTGATGGCCGGCACCGCCGGCTTGCGCCGGCCGCGCGCCGCCAGGTGCTGCACCAGCATGCAGGTCTGCACCACCGCCACCAGGAAGAACACCAGGAAGGCACTGCGCCCCGTGAAGCGCGGGAAATCCAGCACCAGCAGCGCCGGCACATGGCTCATGCCGTAGACGCAGACCATGATGCCCCACTGCAGCTTGGCGTTGCGCTCCAGGAAGCGCTGCGGCTCGTTGGCCAGCGCGCTCACCACCGGAATGGCCAGGAACACATAGACCGGGATGAACACGGTGAACAGGTTGTAGCGCCCGCCCCAGACCAGCAGGTACTGCACCGGCAGCACGACGAAGAAGATCAGCACCAGGCTGCGGTGGTCGCCGCGCTGCGTGGGCGACAGGCTGATGAACTCGCGCAGGGCGAAGAACGACAGCAGGCCGAACAGCAGCGTGGCGACGCCGTCGCCGGCGGCCCAGCCGATCCAGAACACCACCGCCATGGCCCACGACGCACGCAGGATGGCCGCCAGGTCGCGCATGCGCTCGATGCGGGCCTCGTGGCCCGGATCGTCGCGGTTGCGTTCCTTCAGCGAGAGCATGAGCTGCACCACGCTGGCCAGCGACAGCAGGCCGAAGACGGCCAGGAACAGCAGGCCGACCTGCTGGTCGACGGTGAGGCTGCGCAGGAAGCCGCCCATGCTCAAACCTCCCGCAGGGCCATGACGGCCTGGCGTGCCCGAACCAGAAAGTCGGAACGTGGCTCGTCGGGTCCCAGCTGGATCGGCGCGCCGAACGTGACCGAACACAGCACCGGCACCGGCACCACCTCGCCCTTGGGCATGACGCGCTGCACGTTGTGAATCCAGGTGGGCACCAGCACCACGTCGGGAAACCGCTTGGCCAGGTTGTACAGGCCCGACTTGAAGGGCTGGGGGTCTTCCTGGTGGCCGCGCGTACCCTCGGGGAACAGGATGATGGAGTCGCCCTGCTCCAGCGCCGCGATCAGCGGCTCCAGCGGATCGGTGGCCTCACCGTCCGGGCCCACGCTGCGCTGGCGCTCCACGTACACGGCGTTGAACACGGCCGTGGTGATCCACTGCTTGAAGCGGTTGGCGGTCCAGTAATCCTTTGCCGCTATGGGACGGGTGATGGCCCGCAGCTCGGTCGGCAGCGCGGCCCAGATCAGCACCAGATCGGCGTGGCTCTGGTGGTTGGCGAAGTAGATGCGCTGCTCGGCCTTGGGCGGGCAGCCGTGCCAGCGGGCCTGCGCCCCGGTAAGCACGCGCACCAGCCCAAGCAGGAACCAGCCGACGATACGGGCCATCATGGCGCCTGCACCGCGCCCATGCGCGCGACGATGGTGCCCGCGCGCCCGGCCAGATAGGCCGAATTCGGGCGGGTTTCGAAGAATTTGGGGCTGGGCAGCATCACCGCCAGGCGAGCGGCCTCATGGGCGGTGAGCTGACGCGCCGGCTTGCGGAAGTAGCGCTGCGCGGCCGCCTCGGCACCGAACACGCCCTCGCCCCACTCCACGCTGTTGAGGTAGATCTCGAGGATGCGGCGCTTGTCCAGGAACAGCTCCAGCGCCAGCGTGAGCAGCAGTTCCTGGCCCTTGCGCATCATCTGCCGCTCGCCCGAGAGCAGCAGGTTCTTGGCCAGCTGCTGCGTGATGGTGGAGCCGCCCACCACCTTGGGCGGGCGCACGGTAGCCGCGTTCCTGGCCTGGGCCGCCCGCCGTTCGGCCTGGGCCGCGCGGCGCTCGTTCTTCTCCCAGGCCTGTTCGATCGCCTCCCAGTCCACGCCGCCGTGGTCGGCAAAGCCGGCGTCCTCGGCGGCGATCACCGCGCGCTTGAGGTGGGGCGAAATGGACTCGTAGGGCACCCACTCCTGGCGCCACCTGAACCCGCTGCCCTGGGTGGCGATACGCCAGGCCTCGGACCGCATGAAGGCCGTGCTCTGCGGATCGACGGCCACCATCGCGACGATGCGCAGGACGAAGAAGACCTGCAGGCCCACGCCTGCGAGCAGCAGCCAGCCGATCCAGCGCAGCAGGCTTTTCATGCCGCCAGCTCCGCGCGCAGCTCCGCCAGCACCTGGGCGCCGGGCGGCTCGATGCCGCGCCAGAGCCGGAAAGCGGCCACCGCCTGCTCGACCAGCATGCCCAGGCCGTCGCGCGGCACCGCGCCGTGCGACCGGGCCCAGTCGGCGAAGGCTTGCGCGGCGGGGCCGTACATCATGTCCACCGCCAGCGTGCCGGCGCGCAGCGCGCGCGGCGACACGGGAATGGCTGCGCCGGCCAGGCTGGCCGCCGTGCCGTTGACCACCACGTCGAACGGGCCGTCCACCGCGTCCAGCCCACCGCCGCGCACCACGGTGGCGTGGCGTTTGGCCCAGTCGGCGTGACGATCGGCCAGCGCCCGGGCCTTGTCGGCCGTGCGGTTGATCACCAGCAATTCACGCGGCCCTTCCGCCAGCAGCGGCCCCAGCACGCCGGCAGCCGCGCCGCCCGCGCCCACCACCAGCACGCGCGCGCCGCGCAGGGCCACGCCGGCGTGGCGCTGGATGTCGTTCACCAGGCCGATGCCGTCGGTGTTGTCGCCGTACACACCGTCGGCGTCGAAGCGCAGCGTGTTGCAGGCCCGGGCCAGTTCGGCCCGCTCGCTGTGGTGGTCGGCATAGGCGAAGGCCTCGAACTTGAATGGCACGGTCACGTTGGCACCCTTCAGGCCGCCGCGCCGCGCCGCATCCAGCCCGGCGGTGAAGCCGTCGAGCGGCAGTTCGAGCCGGCCGTAGGTCAGCATCTGGCCGGTGAGCTCGGCGAAACGCGCATGGATGCGCGGGGACTTGCTGTGGGCGACGGGGTTGCCGATGACGGCGTAGGCATCCATGGGTTCAGCGGGACATCTGGGTTTGCAAGGTGGCGTCGCGCGTGAATCGAAAACGCGAAACCACCACGATCTGGTCGGCCTGGGCCCGCATCGCGGGCGTGAAACGGCCATAGGCCATGCTCTTGACGATCGCTTCGGCCCGCCGGTCCAGCGTGCCCTGGCCGGAGGACTCGACCACTTCGGTGTCGAGCACGCGGCCGTCGAAGTTGACGGTGATCACCATGGTGAGCTCACCGTAGAGCTTGCGGCCGGCGGCTTCGGGGAAGTTCGTGGTGCCGCGCTCCTCGATGCGGCGGCGCAGGGCGTCGTAGTACACCGCGTACACCGCCTCGCGCGTGGCCGGGCTGATGTAGCGCTTCTTGGGCCGCGCGTTCTCCTCGTTGATGCGCTTCTCGATCTCGGCCAGCACCTTCACCAGCGCCTGGCGCTTCTGCTCGCGCTCGTCCAGTTCCTGTGGCGCCTGGGGCGAGAGGGGGTCGTTGAGCGGGTAGTGGGCGAGCTGCTGGCGGATCTGCGCGAGCATGCGGCTTTGCTGCTCCTTGAGCGCCTCGACGCGGCGCTGCTCCTCCTCCATCTGCTCGGCGATGCGCAGTTCGGACGACGGCGGCAGCGGCGAGGTGGCCCGGCCACGCTCGGCCTCGCCGCCACCCGCCAGGCGCGCCTGGGCGATGGCCTGGGCCAGCTCGGGGCGCTCCTCGCTGCGCGCGTTGACCAGGATGACCTCCAGCGGCGTGTCCTTGAACACGCGGTTGAAGGCCTCGGGGTCGACGAAACGAACCGTCAGCAGGGCCGCGTGCACGGCCACCGAGAAGCCCAGCGCGAGCTGCAGGGTGCTGAGCGCGGGCAGTAATCTCACGGCTGCCGATTATCCGGGGCACTGCCCGCCGGAGCATCGGGGTTTGCCGCAGCGTCGTCGGCCGCGTCCATGTCCACCGCGATGGCCAGCGGCGCGGCCAGCGTTTCCTCGTCGTCCTCGCCTTCGTCCACCGCCTCGGCGGGCGTGTCCAGGCGTTCGATGACGGTGCCGCCCACCTCCAGCGTGATCAGGTCCATCGCGCCCAGACGCACGCGCACATGGGCGCCACGCGGCAGACCCTCGGCGCCCAGCACCTGCAGCACCAGCGGCAGGTGGTCGGCGCGCACCAGGTTGTCCTTGATGACAGCGGCCGTCAGTTCGGTGATGCCGGCCTGCTGCAGGTGCTTGAGCGTCCAGTAACGCTCCATCCCGCCCTGGAACTGGTTGTAGGCGGTGTAGGCCGCGTCGAAGGCGCTCACCACCGCCATCAGCGCGGTGTCCTTGGGCTTGAAAGGCGCCACCAGCGCGGCGGTCTTGCCGTGGCGCGCGCAAGCGATGATCTGCCACTGGTTGACCAGATCGGTGTAGCGGCGCAGCGGCGAGGTGCTCCAGGCGTAGGCCTTCACGCCGATGCCCGCATGCGGCTGCGCCCGCGTGCCCATGCGCACCTTCACGCCAGGTGCCAGGCTGGCCTGGCTGCGGTAGATGCCGGGCACGCCGCATTCGGCCAGCCACTGGCCCCAGGTGCTGTTGGCCACGATCATGGCCTCGGCCACCATCAGGTCCAGCGGCGCGCCGCGCGAGCGGGTGCCGATGACGACGGTCTCCTCGCCCTGGGGTTCGTCGCCGGTCACGCCGTCCAATTTGAAGCTGTAGTCGGGCCGGTTGAAGGTCTCGGGCTTGCCGCGCACCACCTCGCGTTGGGCCTTGAGGTGGCGCGCCAGGCGCCAGCAGAAGGCCAGTTCGGGGCGCAAGGCGGCCAGCTCCGCCGGCACGGATTCGGCGCCATCGGTGCCGTCCAGCCATTCGGCGGTGACCAGGTGATCCAGCTTGTCGTGGCGCAGGTTGTGGGTGATGGGCACCCGCTCCAGCCGGGTTTCGCTGCCGCGCACCTCCAGCGTGGCTTCGTCGTACCGCACATACAGCGACACCGCCGGGCAGTCGCGACCGGCTTCCAGCGTGTAGGCCTGCACCACGGCGTCGGGCAGCATGGTGATCTTGTGGCCAGGCATGTACACGGTGGACAGGCGCGTGCGCGCCACGGCGTCCAGCGCGTCATCGGGCGTCAGCGCCAGGCCCGGCGCGGCGATGTGTATGCCCAGCGTGACCGTGCCGCTGCCCAGCCCCTGCACCGACAGCGCGTCGTCGATTTCGGTGGTGGCGGAATCGTCGATGGAGAAGGCCGACACGGTGGCCGTGGGCAGATCGCCCGACACCGGCGGGGCCTGCAGGGCCGGGAAACCCGTGCCCTTGGGGAAAAACTCGAACAGGAACCGCTGCCAGTGGAACTGGTAGGCATTGCTGATCGCGCCCGACCGCTCCAGCAGCGCCAGCGGCGCGGTGTGGCTCAGGTGCGCGGCCTC
>CAMLQP010000058.1 GCA_946482115.1 uncultured Comamonadaceae bacterium | reverse complement strand
CCACCGGCGCGGGCGGCACCATCGGCCCGGGCGACGTGCAGTGGATGACGGCCGCGAGCGGCATCATCCACGAGGAGTTCCACTCGCGCGACTTCACCCAGCGCGGCGGCACCATCGAGATGGTGCAGCTGTGGGTGAACCTGCCCGCCAAGGACAAGATGGCCGCGCCCGGCTACCAGACGCTGCGCGACGCGCAGATGCCGGTGGTGCAGCTGCCCGAGGGCGCCGGTCGCGTGCGCGTGATCGCGGGGTCGTTCGACGGCCTGCGTGGCCCGGCGAGCACCTTCACGCCCATCGATGTGTGGGATGTGCGCCTGGCCGCCGGCAAGACCGCGCGCCTGAACGCCGTGCCCGGCCACACGCTGGCGCTGGTGGTGCTGCACGGCACGGTGCTGGTCAATGGCGAACAGGTGGCGCGCGAGGGCCAGCTGGTGCGCTTCGGTCGCGACGGTGACGCGGTGGAGATCGAGGCCAACAGCGATGCCACGCTGCTGTGGCTGTCCGGCGAGCCCATCGAGGAGCCGGTGGTGGGCTACGGGCCGTTCGTGATGAACACCGAGGACGAGATCCGCGAAGCCATCAACGACTTCAACAGCGGGCGCTTCGGGCAGCTGGCGGCGTGACGGCCGCAGGGGATTCAGCGCCGGGCCGCCCCAAGCTGAATCAGCCCCCTCGGGGGGCAGCGAACCACACGCAGTGGGGAGCGTGGGGGCCCTAGGTACTGCGCAGCAGCCCCACCATGACACCCTCAATGGTGAGCGTGTCCTTGGGGCCGACCCAGATGGATTCGAAATCCGGGTTGGCCGCCTGCAGCTCGATGCGCTGGCGGTGCCGCACGAAGCGCTTGACCGTGACCTCGTCGCCCAGGCGCGCCACCACGATCTGGTGCTGGTGCGCCTCGTTCGTTTTCTGCACCGCGATCAGGTCGCCATCGAGGATGCCGGCGTCGCGCATGGACAGGCCGCGCACCCGCAGCAGGTAGTCGGGCCGGCGCAGGAACAGGCTCTGGTCCAGCCGCAGCGTGGCCTCGACGTGCTCCTGCGCGAGCAGGGGCGCGCCAGCCGCCACACGGCCCACCAGCGGCAGCGCCAGCTGCTGCAGCTCGGGCAGGGCCAGCGCCAGCTGGCGCGACGCGCGCTTGGGGCCCTGGCCGGTCTTGATGCGGATGCCGCGCGCCGTGCCCTCCACCAGCTCGATCACGCCTTTGGCTGCAAGCGCGCGCAGGTGGTCTTCGGCCGAGGTGGGCGAGCGAAAGCCGAAAGCCGCGCAGATTTCGCTGCGCGTGGGCGGCATGCCGGTTTCTTCGACGGCGAGCTGGATCATCTCCAGGATTTCGCGCTGGCGTGCGGTCAGAAGCGGTGAAGCGCTCATGGACTGACATTCTCCACTAATGAAAATCCCGGCTCACCGTGGGCAGCCGGCCCAGCAGGACGCTCAGGTCCACCAGGTGACCGGCCACCACGTGGCTCACGCCGTTCTGGCGCTGCCAGCGGCCGTGCACCGCCAGCAGGCGCGATCCGGTCAGCACCGGGCGCTGGCGCTCCTTGAGGTCGGGCCAGACGATCACCTGCACGCTGCCGGTTTCGTCCTCCAGCGTGACGAACACGACACCCTTGGCCGTGCCTGGCTGCTGGCGCGCGGTGACCAGGCCACAGGCGCGCACCAGCCGCCCGTCGGGGCACTGCGCCAGCGCCTGCGCGTTCAGCAGGCGGCGCCGGGCCAGCCAGGGCCGCAGCAGCGCCAGGGGGTGGCGGCGCAGCGTCAGGCCCAGGTGGGTGTAGTCCAGCAGCACATCCTCGCCCTCGGCGGCGGCCGGCAGCGAGAGGAAATCCTCGTCCACCGGCGCCTCGCGCAGCAGCGGGGGCGCGGCGTGTTGCGCGCTGGCCTGCCAGAGCTGCTGGCGACGGTGGCCGGCCAGGCCCTGCAGCGCGTCGGCGGCAGCCAGGGCTCGCAGGTCGGCGGCGTCCAGGCGGGCGCGCAGGGCCAGGTCTTCGGTGCCGGTGAACGGGCCATGTGCCCGGGCCGCCACCAGCCGCTCGGCGCCCGCCTTCGTGAGGTGTTTCACCAGCCCCAGGCCCAGCCGCACGGCGGGGTGGCGTCCACCGTCCGATGGGGGCTCCAGCGTGGCGTCCCAGTCGCTCGTGTTCACATCCACCGGGCGCACCTCCACGCCATGGCGTTGCGCGTCCTGCACCAGCTGCGGCGGACGGTAAAAGCCCATGGGCTGCGAGTTGAGCAGCGCGGCCAGGAAACACGCGGGCTCGTGGCACTTGATCCACGCGCTGGCGTAGACCAGCAGCGCGAAGCTGGCCGCGTGGCTCTCGGGGAAGCCGTATTCGCCGAAGCCTTCGATCTGGCGGAAGATGGCCTCGGCGAAATCACGTTCGTAGCCGTTGCCCACCATGCCCTCGACCAGCCGGGTCCTGAACTTGTCGACGCCGCCGCGCCGGCGCCACGCCGCCATGGAGCGACGCAGCTCGTCGGCCTCGCCGGGCGTGAAGCCGGCCGCGATCATCGCGATCTGCATCACCTGCTCCTGGAAGATGGGGATGCCCAGGGTGCGTCTGAGCGCCGGCTGGAGCTCTTCCTTCGGGTAGGTGACTTCGCCGCCGTTGCGCAGCAGCTCGCGCCGCTGCAGGTAGGGGTGCACCATGCCGCCCTGTATGGGCCCGGGCCGCACGATGGCGACCTCCACCACCAGGTCGTAGAAGCAGCGCGGCTGCAGGCGCGGCAGCATGCTCATCTGCGCGCGGCTCTCGATCTGGAACACGCCCACGGTGTCGGCGCGGCACATCATCTCGTAGGTGGCGGGGTCTTCGTGGGGCAGGTTCTGCAGGGTCCAGCGGCCGCCGCGCCAGCTGCCCATGTAGTCCATCGCGCGGCGCAGCGCGCTCAGCATGCCCAGCGCCAGCACGTCCACCTTGAGCAGGCCCAGCGCGTCGAGGTCGTCCTTGTCCCATTCGATGGTGGTGCGCCCGGGCATGGCGGCCGGCACCACGGGCACGGTGGCGGTGAGCCGCCCGCGCGTGAGCACGAAGCCGCCGCTGTGCTGCGACAGGTGGCGCGGGAAGCCGACCAGTTCGCCGCAGAGCCGGAACAGCCAGCGCAGGCGCGGTGCATCGGGGTCCAGGCCCAGCTCGCGCACGCGCTCGGTGACCACGCCGTTGCCGTCCCACCACTGGTGGTGCTTGGCCAGCTTGTCCACCACCTCGGGGGCGATGCCCAGCGCCTTGCCGACGTCGCGGATGGCGCTGCGCGCGTGGTAGGTGGCGAGGGCGGCGGCCAGCGCGGCGCGTTCGCGACCGTATTTGTCGTAGAGGTACTGGATCACCTCCTCGCGCCGGTCGTGCTCGAAGTCGACGTCGATGTCGGGTGGCTCGTTGCGCTCGGCGCTGAGGAAGCGCGCGAACAGCAGCTGGTGGCGTTCGGGGTTGACCTCGGTGATGCCCAGGCAGTAGCAGAGCACCGAGTTGGCCGCCGAGCCGCGCCCCTGGCACAGGATGTGGCGGCTGCGCGCGAAACGCACCACGTCGAACACGGTGAGGAAATAGGGTTCGTAGCCCAGCTGGGCGATCAGCGCGAGTTCGTCGTCCAGGCGCTGGCGGATGCCGTCGGGCAGGCCTTCGGGGTAGCGCTGCAGCGCGCCTGCGTCGGCCAGCTGGCGCAGGTGGCTCGCGGGCGTGTGGCCGGCGGGCACGATCTCGTCGGGGTATTCGTAGCGCAGCTCGTCGAGGCGGAACTCGCACTGGCCGGCGATGCGCAGCGTCTCGGCCAGCCAGTCAGGCCGGTGGCGCCGGGCCAGCCGCACGCGTGGCAGCAGGTGGGCCTCGGCGTTGGGTTCCAGCGCGTGGCCGCACGCGGCCACCGGGCGGCCCAGGCGGATGGCGGTCATCACGTCCTGCAGCGGCTTGCGGCTGCGCCGGTGCATCAGCACCTGGCCCACGGCGGTGAGGCGCAGGCCGCTATCCGTGCTGGCCTGCTCCAGCCGCCGGGTCCAGTCGCGGTCGTCGAGCCGTCCCGTGAGCCGCGCGCCCAGCCAGGCGCGCTGCGGCGTGAAGCGTTGCGCGGCCCAGCGCGCCAGGACCGACAGGTCGGCGTCGCTGGCTTCGCGCGGCGGCAGCACCAGGGCCAGCGTGTCGCCCAGGTCGAGGTCGGCCAGCGGCCCGGCTGTGCGTGTCAGGCGGTAGCGGTGCTTGCCGCGCACGCCGGTGGCGCGCGCGGCGGTGATCAGCTCGCACAGCTGGCCGTAGCCGGCGCGCCGGCGGGCCAGCAGCACCAGCGTGAAGGCGCCGCCGGTGATGTCGGGTGCCGATACCTCCAGCGTGGTGCCGATCAGCAGCCTGAGTCCGGTGCCGAGCGCGGCCTGGTGGGCGCGCACCACGCCGGCCATGGAGCATTCGTCGGTGATGGCCAGCGCCTGGTAGCCCAGGGCCAGCGCGCGTCCGACCAGCTCGGCCGGGCTGGAGGCGCCGCGCTGGAAGCTGAAATGGCTCATGGCGCACAGCTCGGCGTAGCCGGGCAAGGGGGGTGCGGACCGGGGCTTATCCATAGGGCTTATCCATAGATGCCGTGCAGGAACCAGGCGGGCCGTTCGGTGCGCAGCAGGCGGAACACCCACAGCAGGCCCGCGCCCGGGCTCTCGGCGAGGTAGTAGTCGCGCAGCCGCGTGTGGCCGTCGTGTTCGCCCTGGGTGTCGTCTTCGGGCCACCAGCCGGTTTCCAGCCGCTCGGGGCCGGCCAGCAGCGTGAGCGGGCCGTGGTGGCAGGGGGTGTCGCCCTGCAGCGGCAGGCGCAGCGGCTCGCGCAGCAGCCAGGGGGGCTGTTGGGCCAGATGGGGGCGCGCGGGGGCGGCACGCGGCGGTGCCGCGCCGTCGGCGGGCCGCCAGCGTGTCATGCGCTCGGGCCGGTGGTCGGCCACCGCGTGGGGGGCCTGCACGCGCTCCGGGCCCAGGCGCGCGCCCACGCGCTCGATGAAGCGGTGCAGCGGTTCGCCGTGTTCGCCGGGCGCGGGCAGCAGGCTGCGGCTGGTGCCGGCCAGGGGTTCGGTGGCGGTGGCCACCAGGCGCAGACGGCGCACCGGCGCGGCCAGCGGGGTGCGTGCCAGGTGTTCGGCCAGCAGCCGGCCCAGGTGGGCGGTGTCCTGCGTGGGCGTGGCACTGCGCACCGGCAGTTCGCCATCGGCCAGCGCGCGGCGGCTGTCGTGCCGCCAGCGCAGCGTGAGCGCGGTGGCGCCGTGCTGGCGCGCGCGCAGCCAGGCCAGCAGGCGCTGCAGCAGCCGCTGCACGCCGAACAGCAGGCCGGGGCCGGTTTCCACGGCGGCGGGGCAGTCCAGGCTCTCGTCGAAACGTTCGGGCAGGGCAAGCCAGTCGAAGGTGTCGGGCGTGTCGCCGTAGGCGCGGTCCAGCGCATCCAGCAGCCCGGCGCCGAAGCGGCGGGCCACGCCGGCGCGTGGCAGCGCGCGCAGCGCGCCCAGGCTGCGGCAGCCCAGCGCGTGCAGGGTGTCGCGGCAGGGCGCGGCGGCGCTCAGCGTGGTCAGTGGCAGGGCGTCGAGGCGTTGCACCAGCGCACGCGGCCCGCAGCCGGTGGCCGCCAGGCCACGCCGCTGCGCATCGCGCACCAGCGCCAGTGCCGCCAGCGCGGTGGGGGCGCAGGCCAGCGCGGGCACGCCCTGCGCCTGGGCCTCGGCGCGCAGGCGCCCCAGCAGCGCGCGCCGCCCGCCGAACAGGCGTTCGCTGGTCTGCGCCTCGAGCAGCACGGCTTCGTCCACCATGCACACGCGCGGCGAGAAGCCCAGCGCCCACCAGGCCAGTGGAGGCTCAGGCGGCGAGGGCGGCGGGGCGAAGGCGATCCACCACATGGCGGGCAGGCGGTGAGGGCGCGGCACGGCGCGGGGTCAGGCCAGCGGGCAGATCCGTGATCAGGTGCAGCGGGCGCAGCAGCGGCGGGCCGCGGCGTTTGAACACTTCCACCTGCAGGCCGTCGCGGCCCAGGCTGTCCACGCTCAGGCGCAGCGGCGCAGCGCAGGCCTGGTGCCGGTGGGCTTGCGGGCGCAGCGCCAGCACCAGCGGGGGCGGCGTGCCGGTGTCGTCGCCGGCGGCGCGCGCGGTCAGCTGCAGGCGCCGCAGCGCGGTCGGGGTGGATTCGGGCAGCCACACCAGCAGCGCACCGAGTTCGTGGCAGTGCAGCGCCTGCTCGGCGGCCCACAGGCGCTCGGCCATGCCGTGGGCTGTCACGTGCAGCAGCTGCCGGGGTGCCAGCCCCCGCGCCGCGAGCGCGGGCAGGTGCGGCAGGTGCGGGCAGCCCACCAGCACGGTGGCCGCGCGCACCCGCTGCAGCGCTGGCAGCAGCAGCCGCCATTCGGGGTGGCCGCCCGGCGCCAGCAGCACGTCGATCAGCGGCCCCAGCGGCCAGCCGCCGCCCGGCAGCGCGGCATCCAGCGTCGCGTGGCCGCTGGCCAGCGTGGGCGTGTCCTGCGCGGCCAGTTCGCTGGCGCGCCACAGGGCGTGGGAGTCGGGTAGGGCGGACATGGGGCAACCGGAGTAACTGTAAATTTATACAGTATTTTGACCGTGCCGGGTAAGCGGCCACGGGCATCCGTTAAGCTGGCCGGGTCACCGACTGCCTTGAACCATGGAAACCATCAACTGGGTGCTCTTCGGCCTCTTCATTGCCATCGCCGTCTGGAAGCTGCTCCGGCGCTGACGCACCCCCGGCTCAGGCCAGCAGCCGCACCAGCAGCCACAACCCCGCGAGCCACAGCAGCACGATCAGCGCCGCGCCCGTCCAGCTGCGCGGGCGGTCGGCCTCGGCGGCCAGCCAGTCCTCGGCCTGCTGGCGCGCGGCCGCCAGCACGTGGTCGGGGATCAGCCGCACGGTGAGCCAGATCAGCGCGGGCAGCAGCACCGCGTCGTCCAGCAGGCCCAGCACGGGGATGAAGTCGGGGATCAGGTCGATGGGGCTGAGCGCATAGGCCAGCACGAAGGCGCCGAGCGCCCTGGCGTACCAGGGCGTGTCAGGGTGTCGGCGCGCGAACCACAGCGTCATGGCGTCGCGCTTGATGCGACGCGCCCAGGCCCGGAGGGTGTCGGGTGCGCCCATGAGCTTCAGCGCTGCGGCGTGTGAGACATGGCGGGCCACTATACGCGGGGAATCGCACCCTTTGCGCTTCATCTGTGACACCCGCGTGCGTGTCACGAAACCGTCACGGCGGCTGCCGACACTGCGGGCTTTGACGTCGGTGGAAACCCGAGTGTGAACAAGCGATTTCCGAGTACCGCCCGCATGGCGGGCTGGCGCCTCTCCCTGGGCGACTGGCGTGTGCTGCAGTGGATCAGCGTCGGCCTGGCCGGGGTGGTCATTGCCGCGATGTGGTGGTTCACGTGGCAGCGCTTCGAGGCCGAGCGTGCGCTGCTGCTGCACAACACGCGCACCCAGCAGCACAGCCTGGCCGCCATCGTGGCCGAGAACCTCACCCAGCTGGTGGACCGCGGCCGCTACATGGCGATCGCGGCCGACGAGTGGTTCGAAGGCGACCGCATGGGTGCCTCGACGCGCCTGGCCACCATGCTGGCGCAGGACGCGGTGTTCATCCGCGCCTCGCTGTTCGATGCCAGCCTGCAGCGCGTCTACACCTCGGCCCCCGCGGCCGACGGCGCCCAGTGGTCCGGCCGGCTGCGCGAGCGGCTGGCGCACGCACCGGCCGGCGTGCGCGAGGAGGTGCAGGTGCTGGCCGGCGCCGACGAGGTGCGCGGCAGCTGGCAGGTGCCGCTGCTGTTCCACATCCCCGACCAGCGCCTGGGCGACAAGGGCTGGCTGCTGCTGATGGTGGACATGGGCTACTTCCTGCGCCTGTACCGCAACATCGACATCGGGCGCGGCGGCGTGATCCACGTGCTCGACACCGAAGGTTTCGAGATCGCCGAGGCCAACGCGCTGGGGCTGGCCGAGGCCAGCGGGCAGCGTGGCCGCTTCCAGGGCGACGGCCTGCTGCACAGCCAGCGCGCGGCCGAGCGCGCGCCCTTCGTGGCCGTGGTCAGCCGGCCCCTGGCGGACGTGCTGGCCGCTCCGGCCTGGGGCGGCACCCGCGTGTGGGTGATGTCGGGACTGCTGAGCCTGGTGCTGCTGGTGGCCTCCTGGGGCCTGGTGCGCGGCCTGCGCCGCCAGCAGCTGCTGTTCCAGGCCCTGAGCGAGGCCGATCACGACAAGCGCGGGCTGATCGAGCAGCTGGAGCAGGAGAAGGGCCGCGCGCTCGCGCTGGCGTCCTTCGACCACCTGACCGGCCTGCACAACCGCCGCATGTTCAACGAGCTGGTGGCCAGCCACCTGGAGCTGGCGCGGCGCAGCCGCAAGCACTACGCGCTGGCCTACCTGGACCTGGACCGCTTCAAGACCATCAACGACAGCCTGGGCCACCACGTGGGCGACCTGCTGCTGCGCGCCGTGGCCGAGCGGCTGCGCCAGCACGTGCGCAGCGCCGACATCGTGGGCCGCATGGGTGGTGACGAATTCGCCATCCTGATCACCGGGCTGGACGCCATGACCGACATGGACGCGATCGCCGCCAAGCTGCTGCACCAGCTGGCCCAGCCGTACACCGGGCTCGATGGCCACGAGATACAGACCGCCGCCAGCATGGGCATCGCCTTCTTCCCGCGCGACGGCCACAACGTCACCACCCTGTGCCGCCACGCCGACGCGGCCATGTACCAGTCCAAGCGTGCCGGGCGCGGGCGCTTCAGCTACTACGACGCCGGCCTCATGCCCACCGACGAGCGTCGCGTGACGCTGGAGCGCCAGCTGCCGCAGGCGCTGGCCGAAGGGCAGTTCGTGCTGCACTACCAGCCCAAGGTGCGGCTGAGCGACTACCGCGTCACCGGCTTCGAGGCGCTGCTGCGCTGGCAGCACCCCGAATACGGGCTGGTGACGCCGGGCGACTTCGTGCCGCTGGCCGAGCAGTCCGGCCTCATCGTGCCGCTGGGGCAGTGGGTGCTGCGCGCGGCGTGCCAGCAGCTCGCGGCCTGGCGCTCGCGTGGCCTGGAGGGCTTCAGCGTCGCTGTCAACGTCTCGCCGCACCAGCTGCGCGACTCCGACCTGGTGAAGCGGGTGGGCGGACTGATCACCGAGTTCGGCCTGCAGCCCGGCGACCTGGAGATCGAGATCACCGAGAGCTGCCTGGTCGAGCCGGTGGACCAGGCCGTGGCCGTGCTGGAGACCCTGCAGCGCCTGGGCGTGGTGGTGGGGCTGGACGACTTCGGCAGCGGCTTCTCCAGCCTGAGCCAGATCCGGAACCTGCCGATACACACGCTCAAGATCGACCGCAGCTTCGTCAACGACGTGCGCAGCAGCAACGAGGCCGGCGTCATCGTCACCTCCATCATCACGCTGGCGCACAACCTGGGCATGCGCGTGGTGGCCGAGGGCGTGGAGCTCAAGGCGCAGATGGTGTTCCTCAAGACCGCCAACTGCGACGAGGTGCAGGGCTACTACCTGAGCCGTCCCGTGCCCGCCGGCGAGGCTGAGCGCCTGCTGGGTGAACCGCTGATGGCGTCGGCATGAAAAGCCTGATCGGCTGCCTGCTGGTGCTGTGCCTGTGGCCCGGCGCCCACGCCGGCGGCAGTGGCGCGCCGCGTTGCGACGACCCGCACCCGCTGCGCCTGGCCCTGGTGCCCAAGCTGGACCCGGCGCGTCAGCGCGAGGTGTTCCAGCCGCTGCTGCAGGCGCTGGAGCGTGCGCTGCACCGGCGCGTCGAGCTGGTGCCGGGCACCTCCTACGGCGCGGTGGTCGAAGGCCTGCTCTCTGGCGGACTGGACGTGGCCGAACTCGGCCCCGCCACCTATGCCATGGTGGTCGCGCGCCAGGCCGGCGCGGTGACGCCGTTCGCCTCGCTGGCCGCGCCCGGCGAGCCCGGCGTGGGCAGCTACCAGGCGGTGCTGATGGTGCGGCGCGACGCCGGCCTGAACACGCTGGCCGCGCTGCGCGGGCGCAGCCTCGCGCTGATCGACCCGGCCAGCACCTCGGGCGCGCTGCTGCCGCGCCAGGCGGTGCGCGAGCTCACCGGCACGCCGCTGGAGCAGCACTTCGGCCGCGTCAACTACGCCGGCTCGCACGACCGCGCCATCGCCGCCGTGCGCCAGGGCCTGGTGGATGCCGCCTTCGTCTCCAGCGCCCGCATCGGCGAGGCCGAGCGCCGGGGGCTGCTGCAGCCGGGCGAGTGGCAGGCGCTGTGGCGCTCCGTCCCCATACCCACCGATCCCTTCGTGGCGCGCCAGCGCCTGTGCGCGCCGGTGCGAGAGGCCATCGCGCGCGCCTTCCTTTCGGGCGACGAGGCCCTGCGTCCGTTGCTCACGACCCTGGGCACCACCGCCTTCGTGCCGGTGAGCGACGCCGACTACCGTGCCGTGCGCGAACGCCTGGCGTCCCTTCACTGATCCGACCGCTCTCCGGTATCCCCATGCTGCAACGTCTGAAGCTGCGCGCGCGACTGACCCTGGCCTTCGTGCTGCTCCTGCTCCTCATGCTCCTGATGGCCGGCGCCGGCATGTGGAGCGCCCAGCGCTTTTTCCTCGCGAGCCAGACGCTGTACCAGGACCGCGCCCTGCCGCTGGCCCGGCTGGGCGAGATCCAGCTGCTGGCGCAACGCAACCGCCTGTTGCTGATGGAGATGCTCAACGACCCCGGCTCGGTCCGGCGCAACGACACCGAGCTGGGCGCCAACCTGGCCACCATGGACCGCCAGTGGCAGGCCTACCGCGGCGCCGGGCTGGACGAGGCCGAGGACGCCCTGGCCCAGGCCTTCGAGACCCGCTATCAGGCCTACCTGCAGGACGCGCTGCTGCCCGCCGCCACCGCCATGCGCGAAGGCCGCTACGACGACAGCGCCGAATTCGTCAGCAGCCGCGTCAACCCCGCCGCGCCCGAGGTGCAGGCCGGCATACAGCGCCTGGTGGCCCTGCAGGTGGAGGCGGCCGCGCGCCAGTTCGAGGGCACGCGCGCGCTGCACCGGCGGCTGGCCCTGTTCCTGGGCGCGGCGCTGCTGGTGGCGCTGGCGCTGGGCGTGGCCATGGCGGTGTGCATCACGCGCTCCATCACCGGCCCGCTGTCACAGGCGGTGGACGTGGCCCGCCGCGTGGCCGAAGGCGACCTGAGCGCGCCGGTGGCCGTGCAGGGCCGCGACGAGGCGGCCGAGCTGCTGGCCGCGCTGGGCCGCATGAACCACCGCCTGGCCGAGGTGGTGGCGCGCGTGCGCCACGTCAGCGACAGCGTGGCCACCGGCGCGGCCGAGATCGCCATGGGCACGGCCGACCTCTCGCAGCGCACCGAATCACAGGCCGCAGGCCTGCAGCAGACCGCCGCCACCATGGACGGCCTGAGCGACACCGTGCAGCGCAGCGCCGGTGCCGCCGCCGACGCGCGTGCGCTGGCCGACCGGGCCGAGGCCGCCGCCGCCCAGGGCGGAGAGGGCGTGGCTCGCGTGGAGGCCACCATGGACCAGATCGCCCAGGGCTCGCGCCGCATCGGCGACATCATCGGCGTGATCGACGGCATCGCGTTCCAGACCAACATCCTGGCGCTGAACGCGGCGGTGGAGGCGGCCCGGGCCGGCGAGCAGGGCCGGGGCTTCGCGGTGGTGGCCGCCGAAGTGCGCGGCCTGGCGCAGCGCAGCGCCGCCGCCGCGCGCGAGGTCCGAGACCTCATCAGCGCCAGCATGGGCCAGGTGGACGAGGGCGCCGAGCGTGTGGCCAAGGCCAGCCTGCAGGTGCGGGACGTGGCAGGGCAGGTGCGGCAGGTGGCGGCGCTGATCCAGCAGATCGCCGTCGAAGGCGAGGGCCAGTCGCGCGGCGTGGCGCAGATGGCCCGTGCCGTGGCTTCCATCGACCAGGCCACCCAGCAGAACGCGGCGCTGGTGGAGCAGAGCTCGGCCGCGTGCGAGAGCCTGCGCCAGCAGGCCCGCGCGCTGACCGACGCCGTCGGCGTCTTCCGCTTGCCCGGCGTTAGACTGCCGGCATGAGCGAACCGACCTGGATCAGCAGCGACGACTTTGCCAGCGGGCCGTTTGCGCCGCATGGCAGTTTCCGCATGCGGGAGGACGGCGGCGTGTACCTCGTCGAGGCGCGCGGCCCGTTCAATGAAGAGGCGATCAGGGCCTGGCAGGCCGCCCGCCGCGAACTGGCGCGGCGCTTCCCGCCCGCGCCCGGCACGCCCGCGCGCACCGTGGTCGAGTGGCTGGGCAGCACCATGATGTCGGTGGTGGCCTTCGACCTGTTTGCGGCCGGTTTCCACCAGTTCGCCGACCGCGTCCACCCGCTGGGCGCGGTGGCCTGGGTGGCCGCGCCCGATGTCGAGGGCGTGGCCATGATGGTCGAGCATTTCCGCCCGCTGTACGAGAGCCGGAACACCCGCTTCGCGCTGTTCGCCGAGCACGATCAGGCGCTGGCCTGGGTCAGGACCGCCGCGTGAACCCGCTCGATGGGTCGACTGTCGTCGCCGTCATGGGCGCGGGTGCCGTGGGCGGGTACTACGGCGGCATGCTGGCGCGTGCCGGGCTGGCCGTGCGGCTGATCGGCCGTCCCGCGCATGTGGAGGCGGTCCGCGCCCACGGCCTGCGCCTGCAGACCCAGGCCTTTGATGAACACCTGCGCGTGGAGGCCGGCACCGATGCCACCGCCGTGGCCGGCGCCGACCTGGTGCTGGTCTGCGTCAAGTCCACCGACACGCCGCAGGCCGCCGCACAGATGGCGCCGCACCTCTCGTCCGGCGCGGTGGTGCTGAGCCTGCAGAACGGCGTGGA
>CAMLQP010000057.1 GCA_946482115.1 uncultured Comamonadaceae bacterium | reverse complement strand
GATCAGCTTGAAGAAGTAGTAGGGCCCGTCGATCTTGTCCATCTCGCCGGTGGTGCTGTCGCCCACCACCATGGCCGGGCGGTAGACCGTCCATGGCACCTTGCACTCCTTGCGCACGATCTTCTCGCTCTCGTGCTTGGTCATGAAGTAGGGGTGGTCCAGCCCTTCGGCCTCGTCGAACATGTCCTCGCGGAACACGCCCTCGTACAGACCGGCCGCCGCGATGGAGGAAACGTGGTGGAAGTGCCCGGCGTCGATGGCCTTGGCCAGTTCCACCGTGTGGCGGGTGCCGTCGATGTTGACGGCCACCTGGCTTTCCTCGTCGGCCGACAGGTCGTAGACGGCGGCCAGGTGGTAGAAGTGGTCCACCTGTCCCTTGAGCCGCTTGATGTCCTCGGGCGACACGCCCAGCTTCTTCGCCGTCAGGTCCCCGTAGACCGGCACCGCGCGCGTCGCGCTGGCCGCCGAATGCAGGCCCCAGTATTCGCGCAGCGCCGCCACCTTGTCGGCACTCTCGCGCCGCAGCAGGAAGGACACGGTGCTGCCCTTGCGCTCGAGCAGTTTCTTGACCAGGCGCTTGCCGATGAAGCCGGTGGCTCCGGTGACGAAGTAATGCATGCGGGTTCTCCTCGAATTCCAAACCATTGTGTCTTAGCGGCCACCGGCCCCGATTCCGAACTAACCCGGGGAAACCCTAGACGCGCGCCACTAGCCCGTTTAGTCGCGCGCCCCTAAACAAGCCCCGGGCGTGACCGTACAGTGAATCCGTCCTCATTTCACCTCCCAACCATCCCATTCAGGAGTCACGCAAAAATGGTCAAGAAGCTGCAAAAGATCAGCGCCCAGAAAAAGGCCGCCACCCGCAACGTCGCCAACGGTCCGCTGGCCGGCGCCGTCAAGGACTCCGCCCAGCAGATCTGGCTGGCCGGCCTGGGCGCGTTCTCCAAGGCCCGCGAGGAAGGCGGCAACGTGTTCGAGGCCCTCGTCAAGGAAGGCCTGTCCATCCAGCGCAAGACCCAGGCCGCCGCCGAGGAGCGCATCTCCGAAGCCACCAGCAAGATGGCCAACATGGCCACCGACATCTCCTCCAAGGCCGCCGGCCAGTGGGACAAGCTGGAGAACATCTTCGAAGAGCGCGTGGCCAAGGCCCTGAACAAGCTGGGCGTGCCCTCCGCCAAGGACGTCGACGCGCTGATCGCCCGCATCGACACCCTGAACAGGCACGTGCAGCAGCTCAGCGCCAAGGGCAAGGCCCCCGCCGCGCCCAAGGCACCGGCCAGGAAGGCCGCCGCCAAGGCGCCCGCCAAGACCCCCGCGAAGAAGGCCGCCGCGAAGAAGGCGGCCAAGCCCGCCGCAGCGGCCTCCGCCGCCGCCTGATGCAGGCCGGCAGGCACCACCACAAGGGGCGTTCGGCGCCCCTTTTTTTCGCCCTCTTGCCTTGCTGCGATGCAGCAAGTTGCTCATGAGAGGCGGTCTACACTAGGTGACCATGAGCCGAGCGCCACGTCCACTCCAGCCCCCAAAGACTCGACCCGGCCAGCCAGGGCGCATCGCGCTCGCCTTCGCCGGCGGCGGACCGCTCGGCGCGATCTACGAGATCGGCGCACTCTGCGCGCTCGACGACTGCCTCGACGGCCTCGACTTCAACGCCTGCGACCATTACCTCGGCGTGTCGGCCGGCGGCTTCATCGCCGCCGCGCTGGCCAACGGCATGACGCCGCGCCAGATCTGCGAGGCCTTCATCGACGACACCACCGGCGGCGGGACCGGCGACGAGCGCTTCGACCCCGCATGGCTGATGAAGCCCGCCTACGGCGAACTGGGCCGGCGCGCACGCCGCCTGCCGGGCCTGCTGGGCGCCGCGCTGTGGGAGCTGACTCTGGGCCGCAAGCCGCTGAGCAGCGCACTGGAACGCCTGGGGCCCGCCCTGCCCACCGGCGTGTTCAGCAATGAGGACATCCACCGCCAGATCGAGCGCCTGTTCTCGCGCCCCGGCCGCACCAACGACTTCCGCCGCCTGCGCGCGCGCCTGACGCTGGTGGCCACCCACCTCGACAGCGGCACGGCCGCGCCCTTCGGCCAGCCGGGCTGGGACCACGTGCCGATCTCGCGCGCGGTGCAGGCCAGCGCGGCGTTGCCCGGCCTGTTCCCGCCGGTCGAGATCGATGGCCGCCATTACGTGGACGGCGCGCTCAAGAAAACCCTGCACGCCAGCGTGGCGCTGGACGAAGGCATGGACCTGATGATCTGCCTCAACCCGCTGGTGCCTTTCGACGGCACGCCGGCCGCCGACGGCCGCGTGCGCGGCCGCATCCCGGCGCTGGCCGAAGGCGGCCTGCCCTCGGTGATGAGCCAGACCTTCCGCTCCATCATCCATTCACGGCTGGAGCTGGGCATGAAGCACTACGAGCGCCTCTACCCCGGCACCGACATCGTGCTGCTGGAGCCCGACCGCCGCGATGCCGAGCTGTTCCTGGCCAACACCTTCAGCTACCGCCAGCGGCGCGAGATGGCCGAACACGCCTACCAGCAGACCCGCGCGCTGCTGCGCCAGCGCCGCACCACGCTGGGCGCACAGCTGGCCCGCCATGGCGTGCGCCTGAACGACGAAGCGTTGGACGACGAGCGCCGCCACCTGCTCAAGGCCCTGCCGGCGCCCACGCGCGTGGGCCGCTCCATGACGCGGCTGCGGGACAACCTGGACGACCTCCAGCACGCGCTGGACACCCGCACCCTGGCGGTGCGCTGAGAGGCCATGGCGAAAAAAGCCCCGCGCCGCACGGCCGAACGCATCCTGGAGGTCACGCTCGACCTCTTCAACCGCTTCGGTGAACCCAACGTCTCGACCACGCTGATCTCGGCCGAACTCGGCATCAGCCCCGGCAACCTCTACTACCACTACCCGGCCAAGGACGAGCTGATCAACAGCCTGTTCGACCGCCACGAGCGCTCGCTGAGCGAGCTGCTCAATGCCAGCGACGGCGTGCGCAACGTCGAGGACGCCTGGTTCTTCATGCACACCCTGTTCGAGAGGGTGTGGGAGTACCGCTTCCTCTACCGCGACCTCAACGACCTGCTGAGCAAGAACCACCGCCTGGAAACCCATTTCCAGACCGTGCTGAAGAACAAGACCCGCTCGGTGCGCGCGCTGCTCGACGGCCTGATGCGCGGCGGCGCCATGCACATCGACTCGCGCGAGATCGAGCCCGTGGCCACCAGCATGGTGGTGGTCATCACCTACTGGCTGAGCTTCGAGTACGTGCGCGACCCGCGCCACGCGCTGGAGCCCGGCAACGCGCAGGCCGCGCTGCTGCGCGGCGCCCACCACACCCTCAACCTGCTGGTGCCCTACCTGGAAGCCGGCCAGCGCGCCCACCTGCTGGCGCTCGCGGGCGCCTACCAGAACGGCGGCAATTGAACGACACTCCACCCCACAACACGCACGAGGAGACAACCATGGCCAAGTGGACCGCCTTCCCCCATGCCGGCGACTACGACTGGGACGCCACGAGCCTGAAGAAGCAGTGGGCCCGGCTGCACCAGGGCGATTGCGAGCCCCTGCCCAAGGATGCGGCCGTTCTGGCCGCCTGGGTGCTGTTCCACAACGGTGAATTCCAGAAGGCCGCCGAAGCCGGGCTCAAGGCCGGCGGCGCCGGCATCACCGTGGCCAACAAGGCCACCTGCATCTACGCCAACTACCTCGAAGGCAAGGAAAAGGCCAAGCTCGACCTGTTCCTGCAGGCCGCCGAGCGCGCCGAGGCCCAGCAGGCCGAAGACCCCAAGAACCCGAACGCCTGGTACTGGCAGGCCTACGCCCTGGGCCGCTACAGCCAGGGCATCAGCGTGGCCAAGGCGCTTGCCCAGGGTCTGGGCACCAAGGTGAAGGCCGCGCTGGAGCAGACTCTCAAGCTCGCGCCCAAGCACGCCGACGCGCACATCGCGCTGGCGTCCTTCCACGCCGAGGTGATCGACAAGGTGGGCTCGCTGATCGGCGGCATGACCTACGGCGCCAAGAAGGACACCGGCCTGACGCTCTACAAGGCCGCGATCAAGCTCAACCCCACCTCCGCCATCGCCCTGATCGAGTACGCCAACGGACTGGTCATGCTCGAAGGCGACAAGAAGATGAAGGAAGCCACCAGGCTCTACGAGGAAGCCGCCAGCTGCGAACCGCTTGATGCGATGGAGCGGCTGGACGTGGAGATGGCGAAAGCCGAACTCGAGGACTGATCAAGGCCCCCACGCTCCACCGCTGCGCGGGTCGCAGCCCCCCAAGGGGGCGCGTTTCGCCTTGGGGCGGCCCGGCGGCGAAACCTAGCCCCGGGGCACTTCGCCCCAGGGCAGCATCAGCGACAGCGTCAGCAGCCGGTCGAATTCGGGCGCGAAGGCGTCGATGATGCGCTGCGGCTCGGGGCACAGCGCGGTGTCGGTGATCAGGCCGAACTGCACGCCGCCGCCGTAGCTCAGTATCGAGACGCCGACGCCGACGGAGCCGGTCTGCGGCACCCAGAACAGCGTCTGCTCCAGCGTCGCGCCGCAGAACGCCAGCTTCTTGGCCGGCCCCGGCACGTTGGTCATCACGGCCGTGGTCTTGCGGCCGAACAGGCCCAGCATCGCGTCCTGCGCGGGCTTGATCAAGAGCCCCGCCACCGACAGCAGCCCGAAGGCCAGCAGCGGCTGCAGGCTGCCCTTGAGGCTGCTCATGCGGCGGCGCACCTCGTAGAGGCGCTCCACCGGGTTGGCGATGCCTATGGGCAGCACCAGCGGCACCAGGCCGAAGCGGTTGCCCAGCTTCCAGGCCTGGTCCAGCGGCCGCAGGTTGATGGGCACCATGGCGCGGATCTCCTGGCCGTCCACGTCGTCGCCCAGCCCGCGCAGGTAGTCGCCGATGGCGCCGGCCACGCAGCTCAGCAGCACGTCGTTGACGGTGCAGCCCATGGCCTTGCTGACTGCCTTCACGTCGTCCAGCGGCAGCGGGTCGCACCAGGCCACCTTCTTGCGCCCCACCGGCTGGCCCTTGAGTCGGGTGGACGAGTCGTCGGGCATCAGCGCCAGCGCGGCGGCGTCGCTCACCAGCTGGCCGCCCAGGCGGGCCACTTCCAGCGTGCCTCCCATGGTCTGGGTCAGGCCCTTCTGCGGGTCGGCCAGCAGGCCCAGCGACCTGATCGCGCCGTCGCTGGCCGCGTCTATGGCCTTCACGGTGAGTCCGGTCAGCGGCTTGAGCAGGGCGCCGGCCAGCCACTCCTCGGCCGCCAGCAGGCCGCTGGCCTGGGGTTCGCGCGGGCGGCGCGCGGGCGGGGCCTGGCCGTCATCCACCAGGCTCATCATCACCGCGATCAGCGCGATGCCGTCGGCGATGCAATGGTGGATGCGCGCGATCAGCGCCGAGCCGCCGTCGTGGCGCTCGATGAAGTGGAACTGCCACAGCGGATGGGCGTGGTCCAGCGGCTGGGTCGCGAGCTCGGCCACCCGCGCCTGCAGCGCCTGTTGCGGGCCCTGGCCCTTGCGACGGGGCAGCGTGTCGCTGACGATGTGGCGGTCGATGTCGAAGTGCCGGTCTTTCACCCAGCTGGCGCCGGCAGCATCCTCCAGCACGCGCTGGGTGAAGCGCGGGTATTTCAGCAGCCGCTCGCCCACCCGCCGCACCAGCGCCTCGCGCGTGATGCCCGGCCGCAGCAGCCACACGCCCACGATCATCATGAGGTTGGTGTCGGAGTCCATCCGCAGCCAGGCCGTGTCAACCTTGCTCATGCGCTCGCCGTGCAGACCCAGCGTGCCGCTGACCGCTCGCTTGGCCTGTCGCGTGACCTTGCCGGCGATGACACGGGTGACCATGTGATGCTCCTCTGCTCGTTCTGGGATGGGCGCCCTATTCTCTGCGAAGGACAGCCCGTAAGATGTAGGCATTTTCACCACACACTCCCCGGAGACCTTTCCATGGCCGACCTCAAAGCCGCGTTCGAAGCCGCCGTTGCCAACTCCAAGAACCTCAGCGAGCGCCCCGACAACGCCACTCTGCTCAAGATCTACGGCCTCTACAAGCAGGCCACCGCCGGCGACAACACCGAGAAGAAGCCCGGCTTCGGCGACATGGTGGGCCGCGCCAAGTGGGACGCCTGGAACGGCTTCAAGGGCACTGGCGCCGACGACGCCATGCAGCAGTACATCGACCTGATCAAGTCCCTGAGCTGATCCCGGCGGCCTCATGGACACCTGGCCGCTGCCCGCCCCGCTGGGGCTGGCGCTCTCCGCCCTGTTCGGGCTGCTGTTCGGCAGCTTCCTCAACGTCGTCATCCACCGCCTGCCGCAGATGCTGGAACGCCGCTGGGCGGCCGAATGCGCCGAGCTGTCGGGGCAATCCGCGCCCGAAGAAGGCACGCCGCTGAACCTGCTCCACCCGCGCTCGCGCTGCCCGGCCTGCCAGGCCCCGATCCGCTGGCACCAGAACATCCCGGTGCTGAGCTGGCTGGCACTGCGCGGGCGTTGCGCGTCCTGCCGCACCGGCATCTCGGCGCGCTACCCCCTCGTCGAACTGCTGACCGGCGCGCTGTTCGCCTGGTGCTACGCCCAGTCCGGCGCCAGCTTCACCACGCTGGCCTGGTGGGGGTTCGTCGCCACCCTCATCGCGCTGACCTTCATCGACTGGGACACCACGCTGCTGCCCGACGACCTCACGCTGCCGCTGGTCTGGGCCGGCCTGATCGCCGCCGCGCTGGGCTGGATACCCACCTCGCTGCCCGACGCGCTCTGGGGCGCGGTGGGCGGCTACCTCTCGCTCTGGTCGGTCTACTGGCTCTTCAAGCTCACCACCGGCAAGGAGGGCATGGGCTATGGCGACTTCAAGCTGTTCGCCGCCCTCGGCGCATGGTTCGGCTGGCAGGCGCTGGTGCCCATCATCCTGATGGCCTCGGTCATCGGCGCCCTCATCGGCATCGCCATGAAGTTCACCAGCGGCCTGCGCGAAGGTGGCTACGTGCCCTTCGGCCCCTTCCTGGCGCTGGGCGGACTGACCGCCCTCGTCTTCGGCCCCCAGGCCATCCTGGGGGTGATAGGCCTGTGAGCGGACCGGCACTGCGCCTGGGACTGACCGGCGGCATCGGCAGCGGCAAGAGCACCGTTGCCACGCTGCTGGCCGGACGCGGCGCCCGGGTGCTCGACGCCGATGCCGCCTCGCGCGCGAGCACCGCCCCCGGCGGCCGCGCCATGGCCGGCATCCGCTGCGTCTTCGGCGACGCCTTCGTGGCCGCCGACGGCGGGCTGGACCGCGACCGCATGCGCGAGCGCGTGTTCGCCGACCCGGCGGCCAAGGCACAGCTCGAGGCCATCGTCCACCCCTGCGTGCACCAGGCGATGCAGGAACAGCTGGCCACCATGGACGGCGGCTGCGCGGTGTTCGACGTACCGCTGCTGGTCGAATCGGGCCGCTGGCGCGAGCGCCTTCACGCCGTCCTGGTGGTGGACTGCGACGCCGAGACCCAGGTTGCCCGCGTGGTGGCCCGCAACGGCTGGACGCGCGAGGCCGTCGAGCGCGTGATCGCGGCCCAGGCCACCCGCGCGCAGCGCCTGGCCGCGGCCGACGCGGTGATCTTCAACGGCGCGGGCCGCACCTTGGAACAATTGCACGCCGACGTGCGCCAACTGGCGGACTCATTCGGGCTATGATGCCCGCTGCCGAAAGCCCCACACGCCCGCCAGCCCCGCACCGCGCCGTGATCCAGTACGAATACCCCTTCAACGAACGCATTCGCACCTACCTGCGCCTGGAGCAGCTGTTCCGCCGGCTGGCCGAACTGGTGCCACGCGAGCACCCGCTGGACCACCACTACGCGATCCAGACCCTGTTCGAGGTGATGGACGTGGCGGCTCGGGCCGACATGAAGTCGGACGTGCTCAAGGACCTGGACCGCCACAAGCAGCAGCTCAACGCCTACCGCGGCAACCCCGCCATCTCCGAGCAGGCACTCGACCAGATCATCGCCCAGCTCGACCGCTGCTTCAACGCCCTCAACGAGCTCAACGGCAAGGTCGGCCAGCCGTTGACCGAGAACGACTGGCTGATGGCCGTGCGCAGCCGCATCGGCATCCCCGGCGGCACCTGCGAGTTCGACCTGCCCAGCTACTACGACTGGCAGCACAAGCCGGCCGACGCCCGACGCGCCGACCTGGCCGACTGGTCAGCCCACATCGCGCCGCTCGCCGAGTCGGTGCACTGGCTGCTCAAGCTGCTGCGCGACGGCGGCACGCCACAGAAGGTGGTGGCCCCGGGCGGCCAGTACCAGCAGAACCTACCCCAGAACCGCAGCTTCCAGCTGCTGCGCGTGCGGCTCGATCCGTCGCTGGGCACGGTGCCCGAGATCACCGGCAACCGGCTGATGTTCTCGGTGCGCCTGATGCGCCTGGGCGAGGACCACCGGCTGCACGCGAGCGGCGAGGACGCGTCGTTCGAGCTGTGCCTGTGTGCATGAGCGCCGCACGGAGGGCAGCCCAGTGAACACCGAGGTGAAACCGCGCCTGGTGCGCTGCCCCGCCTGTGGCGGTGACAGCGTCTACGCCAGCACCAATCCCTACCGGCCGTTCTGCAGCGAGCGCTGCAAGCAGTTCGACCTCGGGGCCTGGGCCAGCGAGGACTTTCGCGTGCCGGCCGAATCTCCCCCGGACGACCAGGGCCCGGGCGCCCCTATCCTGCAGTGACGCCGCGCTCGGCGGCCAGCCAGTCCAGCACCGGGTAGGCGCCGGGCAGCACCGGCGAGACGGTCAGCGGAAAGGTCTGCCAGGCCATCCGCTGGCCTTCGCGCATCTCGAACTCGCCCGCCCAGTCGAACACCTTGCACCAGTGCAGGCGCACCAGGGCGTGCGGGTAGTCGTGTTCGGTGACCTTCCACTCGTGCGCTTCGCCAATGTTCACGCCCAGCTCCTCGACCAGCTCGCGCCGCAGGGCCTGGGTGACACTTTCGCCGGCCTCGATCTTGCCGCCGGGGAACTCCCAGTAGCCCGCATAGGCCTTCCCTTCGGGGCGAGTGGACAAAAGCAGCGCCCCGTCCTGCCGGATCAGGATGCCCACCGCGACTTCCGTGTGTTTTCGGGGCTCGCTCATGCGGCGTGTTTTCCGGCGTAGTCGCGGGCGAACTGGTAGGCCACACGGCCGCTGCGCGAGCCGCGCTCCAGCGCCCACACCAGCGCCTCGGGCCGCGCGGCCTCGATGGCCGCCGCCGGCACGCCGAATGACGACAGCCATTGCGCGACGATGGCGAGGTATTCGTCCTGGCTGAAGGGGTAGAAGCTGACCCAGAGGCCGAAGCGCTCGGACAGGGATATCTTCTCCTCCACCACCTCGCCCGGGTGCACCTCGCCGTCGGCGGTGTGGGTGTAGGTGAGGTTTTCCTTCATGTACTCGGGCAGCAGGTGGCGCCGGTTGCTGGTCGCGTAGATCAGCACGTTGGGCGTGGCCGCCGCCACCGAGCCATCAAGGATGGACTTGAGCGCCTTGTAGCCGGACTCGCCGTCCTCGAAACTCAGGTCGTCGCAGAAGACGATGAACTTCTCGGGCCGGCCGGCCACCACATCGACGATGTCGGGCAAATCCACCAGGTCGGCCTTGTCCACCTCGATCAGGCGCAGGCCCCGGGCGGCATACTCGTTGAGGCAGGCCTTGATCAGCGAGCTCTTGCCGGTGCCGCGTGCGCCGGTCAGCAGCACGTTGTTGGCTGGCTGGCCCTTGACGAACTGCTCGGTGTTGCGCTGGATCTTCTCCTTCTGCGGGTCGATCTCCTTGAGCGCGGCCAGCCGCATGTCGGACACGTGGCGCACGGGTTCGAGCGTGCCGTGGCCGCTGCTGCGCTTGCGGTAGCGCCAGGCAACCGAGGCCGACCAGTCGGGTTCGCCCAGCGGCTGCGGCAGGACGGACTCGATGCGGGTGATCAGCTGTTCGGCGCGTTGGAGCAGGCGCTCGAAGTGTTCGTTCATGAACGGTAGTCGGCGTTGATCGACACGTAGTCGTGGCTGAAATCGCAGGTCCAGACCGTGTCCGCCACGTTGCCCCGGCCCAGGCCGATGCGGATGGTGATCTCGCTCTGTTTCATCACGCGCGCGCCGTCTTCCTCGCGGTAAGCCGGGTGGCGGCCACCGGCGGTGACCACGTGCACGTCGTCCAGGTGCAGTTCGATCTTCGTCTGGTCCAGGTCGGTGATGCCGGCGTAGCCCACGGCTGCCAGGATGCGGCCCAGGTTGGGGTCGCTGGCGAAGAAGGCCGTCTTGACCAGCGGCGAGTGCGCCACCGCGTAGGCGGCCTTGAGGCATTCGTCGGTGGTCTTGCCGCCTTCGACGCGCACGGCAATGAACTTGGTCGCGCCCTCGCCGTCACGCACGATGGCGTGCGCCAGGGTGCGCGCCACGTCCAGCAGCGCGGCCTTGAGCGCCTTCGCCTCCGCACCGTCCCACGAGGCGATCTCGGCATGCGCCGCGCGGCCGGTGGCGATCAGCGTGAAGCTGTCGTTGGTGGAGGTGTCGCCATCCACCGTCACGCGGTTGAACGAACCGTCGGCCAGCTCGCGCACCAGGCCCTGCATCAGCGCGGGGGCGATCTTCGCGTCGGTGGCGACGAAACCCAGCATGGTGGCCATGTTGGGGCGGATCATGCCCGCGCCCTTGGCGATGCCGGTGATGGTGACCGTGTGGCCGCCGATGGCGACCTGCCGGCTGGCGGCCTTGGCCACGGTGTCTGTGGTCATGATGCCAACGGCCGCCTTGAGCCAGTGGCCGGCCTGGGCATCGGCCAGCGCAGCGGGCAGGCCGGCGATCACCCGGTCCACCGGCAGCGGCTCCATGATGACGCCGGTGGAGTACGGCAGGATCTGGCCGGGCGCGACATTCAGGGCCTGAGCCAGCGCTTCGCAGGTGGCGCGCGCGTGTGCCAGGCCAGGTTCGCCAGTGCCGGCGTTGGCGTTGCCGGTGTTGATCACCAGCGCGCGGATGCCGGTGCCCTGCCCCAGGTGCTCGCGGCACACCTGCACCGGCGCGGCGCAGTAGCGGTTCTGGGTGAAGACACCGGCCACGGCCGCGCCTTCATCGAGCAGGAAGACGGTCAGGTCCTTGCGGTTGGCCTTGCGCACGCCCGCCTCGGCCACGCCGATGCGAACGCCCGGCACGGGCAGGATGGTGGCGTCTTCGGGGGCGGTCCAGTTCACGGCCATGTCAGGGGTTCCTTCAGCTCAGCTTGCCGTGGCACTGCTTGTACTTTTTGCCGCTGCCGCACGGGCAAGGTTCGTTGCGGCCCACCCGCGGCACCTCGGCCACCAGGGTGGCGGGGTCGGTCGTGGTTTCGACCTCGCCGGTCTCGGTGGGCGCGGTGTAGGTCACGTTGGCGATGCGCTCGGCGCTGGCCTCGACGGCCTCGGCAGCCTCCGCAACCTGGGCCTCGGACTGCACGCGCACGTTCATCAGCAGACGGGTCACGTCGTTGCGCACGGTGTCCAGCAGCTGGCCGAACAGCAGGAAGGCCTCGCGCTTGTACTCCTGCTTGGGCTGCTTCTGCGCGTAGCCGCGCAGGTGGATGCCCTGGCGCAGGTAGTCCAGCGCGGCCAGGTGCTCGCGCCAGCGCTGGTCGATGGTCTGCAGCAGCACGGCGCGCTCGAAATTGGTGAAGGCGTCCTGCCCCACCTGCGCCACCTTGGCCTGGAAGACCTCGGTGGCCGCCGCGACCACGCGCTCGACGATGTCCTCGTCGGACATGGCCTCGGCCTGCGACACGATGTCGGACAGCGGGATCGTGACACCCCACTCCTCGGCCAGCACCTTCTCCAGGCCCGGCAGGTCCCACTGCTCCTCCACGCTTTCCTCGGGCACGAACTGGCGCACGGTCTCGGTCATGGTGCCTTCGCGCAGCGAATCGATCTGGGCGCTCAGATCGGCGGCGTCGAGGATGTCGTTGCGCTGCTGGTAGATCACCTTGCGCTGGTCGTTGGAGACGTCGTCGTATTCGAGCAGCTGCTTGCGGATGTCGAAGTTGCGTGCCTCGACCTTGCGCTGCGCGCTCTCGATGCTGCGGGTGACGATGCCGGCCTCGATGGCCTCGCCCTCGGGCATCTTGAGGCGGTCCATGATGGCGCGCACCCGGTCGCCCGCGAAGATGCGCATCAGCGAGTCGTCCAGGCTCAGGTAGAAGCGCGAGGAACCCGGGTCGCCCTGGCGGCCCGAGCGGCCACGCAGCTGGTTGTCGATGCGGCGGCTCTCGTGGCGCTCGGTGGCGATGATGCGCAGGCCGCCCAGGGCCTTGACTTTCTCGTGGTCGGCCTGCCACTGCTGGCGCAGCTGCTCGATGCGCTGGGCCCTGGTCGCCTCGTCCAGCGAGGCATCGGCCTCGATGGCGGCGCTGAGCTTCTCCAGGTTGCCGCCGAGCACGATGTCGGTGCCGCGGCCGGCCATGTTGGTGGCGATGGTGATGGCGCCGGGTCGGCCGGCCTGCACGATGATGTCGGCCTCGCGGGCGTGCTGCTTGGCGTTCAGCACCTCGTGCGGCAGGCCCACCTTCTGCAGCAGCTGGGAGATGATCTCGGAGTTCTCGATCGACGAGGTGCCCACCAGCACCGGCTGGCCGCGCTCGTGGCATTCCTTGATGTCGGCGATGGCGGCGTCGTACTTTTCCTTGGTGGTCTTGTAGACGCGGTCCAGCTGGTCGTCGCGCTTGCTCGGGCGGTTGGGCGGGATCACCACGGTCTCCAGACCGTAGATCTCCTGGAATTCGTAGGCTTCGGTGTCGGCCGTGCCGGTCATGCCGGCGAGCTTGCCGTAGAGGCGGAAGTAGT
>CAMLQP010000056.1 GCA_946482115.1 uncultured Comamonadaceae bacterium | reverse complement strand
CCGAGCTGGTCAAGATCGACCCCAAGAGCATTGGCGTGGGCCAGTACCAGCACGATGTGAACCAGAGCGAGCTGGCCCGCATGCTGGACGCGGTGGTGGAAGACTGCGTGAACGGCGTCGGCGTGGACCTGAACACCGCCAGCGTGCCGCTGCTCACCCGCGTGTCCGGCCTGTCGGCCAGTGTTGCCAAAGCCGTGGTGCGCTGGCGCGAGGCCAACGGCGCGTTCAGGAACCGCCGGCAGCTCATGGAGGTGAGCGGCCTGGGCGCCAAGACCTTCGAGCAGAGCGCGGGCTTCCTGCGCATACGCGGTGGCGACAACCCGCTGGACATGACCGGCGTGCACCCCGAGTCCTACCCGGTGGTCGAGGCCATTGCTGAGAAAACGGGCAAGCCGGCCGCCGAGCTGATGGGCCGGGCCGACATGCTCAAGACCCTGAAGCCCGAGCTGTTCGCCAACGAGCGTTTCGGCGTCATCACGGTCAAGGACATCCTGGGCGAGCTGGAAAAACCCGGCCGCGACCCGCGCCCCGATTTCCAGGTGGCGCGCTTCAACGACGGCGTGGAGGACATCGCCGACCTGCGCGAGGGCATGGTGCTGGAGGGTACGGTCAGCAACGTGGCCCAGTTCGGCGCCTTCGTGGACCTGGGCGTGCACCAGGACGGCCTGGTGCACGTGAGCCAGCTCAGCAACAAGTTCGTCAACGATGCCCGCGAGGTGGTCAAGACCGGCGACATCGTCAAGGTCAAGGTGCTGGAGGTGGACGCGGCGCGCAAGCGCATCTCGCTCACCATGAAGCTGGACGCCGCCCCGGCACGGCGCGACGGCCAGCGCGACAACCGCTTCGAAGGCGCGGGGCGCGGCCAGCAGGCCCCGCGCGGGCGCGACAGCGCCCCGCAGCCTTCGGCCATGGCCTCGGCTTTCGCCAAGCTGCAAGGGCTGAAACGCTGAGGCGTCCCCTATACTGGCGCATTCACCCCGATCCCTGGAAAATCCACATGGAACTCGAGGCTCTGCTGGCGAAATCGAACGCACTGCCCAGCATCCCGCGCGTCGTCTCGGACGTGCTCGGCGAGCTGGACGCCGACGACCCCAGCCCGCGCAAGATCAGCCAGCTGGTCGCGACCGACCCGGCGCTGACCGCGCGCATGCTCAAGCTGGCCAACTCGGCCTTCTTCAACGCCACGCGCCAGATCAGCAGTGTGGACGAGGCGGTGGGCATCCTGGGCTTCTCGCACGTGCGCACCCTGGTGCAGGCGGTGGCGCTGTCCAGCAGCTTCAAGGCCGTGCCGGGCGTCAACCTGGAGCAGTTCTGGCGCTACAGCCTCAACGCCGCCAAGACCTGCCGCACCCTCGCGCCCAGCCTGCGGCTGCCCGATGGCGCGGCCTTCACGGCCGGGCTGGTGCACGCGGTGGGTGACCTGGTGATGCACATCGGCATGCCCGAGGCGGTGGCGAAAATCGATTTCAGCGTCGCGCCGCTGGACCTCAAGCGGGCCGAGGCCGAGCAGGCCGCGCTGGGCTACACCTATGCCGATGTCAGCGCGGGTTTCGCCAAGAAGTGGGACTTCCCCGAAACCATCGTCAAGGCGCTGCAGCACCAGCTGGTGCCGTTCGAGGGCGACATCTATGAGCCCCTGGCGGGTGTCGTCCACATGGCCGCCTGGCGCGCCCGCGCGCAGGAAATCAACCTGGACCGCGAAGGCCTCAAGGCGACCTTTCCCGACGTGGTGGCCATGCTGCTGGGCCTGAGCCTGGAGATGGTCCTGGACAAGGACCCGGCCGAATGGACCTCTGCCGGCGAGCTGGCGGCCTTCATGAGCTGAGCCCGTGGCCGGCGTCGATCTGCAAACCCTCTTCAAGGCACCGCACGCTCTGCCGGCGGTGCCGGAGGTGGCTGCGCGCCTGATCGCCACCTTCGAGGATGACGACATCGACCTCAACCGGATCGCCGCCGACGTGGATCACGATCCGGTGCTGGTGGCCAAGGTGCTGCAGCGCGCCAACTCGGCTTTTTTCCGGCTGCTGCGGCCGGTGGCCACGGTGCGCGAGGCGCTGCAGGTGCTGGGCCTGAACAAGCTGCGCGCGCTGGTCATCAGCACGGTGCTCAACGACAGCTTCCACACCGTGGCCGCGCTCAACCTCGACCAGTACTGGAACCACAGCCTGGCCTCGGCCGAGCTGGCGCGCTACGTGGCCGGGCGGCTGGAGGCCGATGAAAGCCTGGCCTTCACCGCCGGCCTGTTGCACGGGATCGGCGAGCTGGTGATGCACGCCGGCATGCCCGAAACCATGCTGGTGATCGACCGCGAGGCCGGCCTGCTCGACGAGCAGCGCGTGGCGGTGCAATACCAGAACCTGGGCTATAGCCACGCCGAGGCGGGGGCCGAGCTGGCGCGGCGCTGGCGTTTCCCGCGCCGCCTGACCGAGGCGCTGGAGCAGCAGAACCGGCCGCTGGAATTCGAGCAGCCCGAGCCCCTGGCGGCCGTGGTGCACCTGGCGGTATGGCGCGCGCGCCTGCACGGCCTGCGCGCGCCGGCCGACCAGATGATCCATTCCTACCCGGATGCCGTGGGCCTGGCCCTGGGGCTGGACCCTGACCTGCTGGTGGCCGAGGATCTGCCGCCGCTGTCCAACCTGCAGGCGCTCTGACCATGGCTGCTCCTGCGCTGCGGCTCTATGCCGGGCCGGCCGCCCGTGCGCTGCTGCTGCGCGACGGCCCGTCGCCAGCGCAGGTACGCGTCATCCCCGGCGCCGCGGGCGGCCCCAAGGGCCTGGTCCTCGGCCCGCTGGACCGTTTCATCTTCGGTGAATGGCTGCCGCGCAGCAACCAGCCGGTCGATCTGGTGGGCGCCTCCATCGGTGCCTGGCGCATGGCCACCGCCTGCCTGGACGATCCGGTGGCGGGCTTCGAGCGGCTGGAGCGTGACTACATCGCCCAGCACTACGAACTGCCGCCGGGCCAGAAGCGCCCCACGGCCGACCAGATCAGCGAGAGCTTTTCGGCCAACCTGCGGGCCTTCTACGGCGGGCGCATCCCGCAGGTGCTGAACCACCCGCGCTGGCGGCTGCACATCGTCACCTCGCGCGGGCGCCACGTGCTGGCGCGCGAAGGCCGCGTGCGCGCGCCGCTGGGCTACCTGGGTGCGCTGGCCACCAACGCCGTGAGCCGCAAGGCCATGGGCGCGTGGCTGGAGCGGGTGGTGTTCTCGTCGCACGGCGAACTGCCGTTCGCCACCACCGACTACCGCAGCCGGCAGGTTGGACTGAACGAAGCCAACTTCATGGACGCGCTGCAGGCCAGCTGCTCCATCCCCTTCGTGCTGCGCTCGGTGCACGACATCGCAGGCGCGCCGCGCGGCGCCTACTGGGACGGCGGCATCACCGACTACCACCTGCACCTGGACTACCACGCGGGCGAGGGTGGGCTGGTGCTGTACCCGCACTTCCAGAAGGCCGTGGTGCCGGGCTGGCTGGACAAGCCGCTCAAGTGGCGCCACCGCGCCACCCACTTCCTGGACTCGATGCTGGTGCTGGCCCCCGATCCCGAGTGGGTGCGCCGCCTGCCCAACGGCAAGCTGCCCGACCGCAACGACTTCACCCGCTACGGCATGGACCTGGCCGGCCGCATGAAGGCCTGGAACGCCGCCGTGACCGCCAGCCACCAGCTGGCCGACGAGTTCGCCGCCTGGCTGGAGCGGCCGGACATGGGCCGGATCGAACCCCTCTGATCCGGGTCCGGGCGGTCGGGCTGGGATAATCGCCGGGCCATGCCCGCCTTCCTCACCGCCGCCCTCTACCACTTCGTCGAACTGCCGGACCACGCCGAGCTGCAGGCGCCGCTGCGCGCCGTCTGCGAGCAGGGCGGCGTCAAGGGCACGCTGCTGCTGGCGCTGGAGGGCATCAACGGCACCATCGCCGGCCCCGAGGCCGGCGTGCGCGCCGTGCTGGCCCACCTGCGCGCCGATCCGCGCCTGGCCCCGCTGGTGCACAAGGAGTCCTGGGCCGAGACGGAGCCCTTCCACCGGCTCAAGGTCAAGCTGAAAAAGGAGATCGTGACCCTGGGCGTGCCCGAGGTGGTGCCCAGCCGCATGGCTGGCACCTATGTGAAGCCGGCCGACTGGAACGCGCTGATCAGCGACCCCGAGGTGCTGGTGGTGGACACCCGCAACGACTACGAGGTGGCCATCGGCACCTTCCGGGGTGCGGTCGACCCCGACATCCGGACCTTCACCCAGCTCAAGGACTGGGTGCGCGAGCACACCGACGCGCCCGGCGTGCTGGACGGCAAGCGCAAGGTGGCGATGTTCTGCACCGGCGGCATACGCTGCGAGAAGTCCACTGCCTTCATGCGGCTGCAGGGCTTCGACGAGGTCTACCACCTCGAAGGCGGGATCCTCAAGTACCTGGAGGAGGTGCCACCCGAGCAGAGCCTGTGGCAGGGCGAGTGTTTCGTGTTCGACGAGCGGGTGAGCGTGGGCCATGGCCTGAGGCCTGGCCCCCATGAGCCCTGCCGCTCATGCCGCTGGCCGCTGTCCCCCGAAGACAAGGCCTCGCCGCTCTATGTGAAGGGCGTGAGCTGCCCGCGCTGCCACGACCGGCGTACGCCCGAGGAAAAAGCCCGCCTGGCCGAGCGCCAGCGCCAGGTGGAGCTGGCCGAGGCGCGCGGCGAGCGCCATGTGGGCGCCACCATGCCCGAAGGGCACTGACCTACATCGACCGCGCCAGCAGCTCGCGGTACTCCTCCGCGCTGGCGATACGCGGGTTGGTCTTGTGGCAGTGGTCGGCCAGGGCGCCGGTCACGATTTTCTCGGTCCAGTCGCGCTCCACGCCCATGGCGGCCAGGCCCGAGGGCAGGCCGAGGCGGGCGTTCATGTCCTTGATGGCTTCCGGGATGTCGGAGGCCGATGCCAGGCCCATGGCGTGGGCCATGCGCTGCAGACGCCGGTCCTTTTTCACCGACTCGGCCTCGCCGTTGAACGTGACCACGGCCGGCAGGAACATGGCGTTGAGCGTGCCGTGGTGCAGGCGCGGGTTCACGCCGCCCAGGCTGTGGCTCAGCGAATGCACCGCGCCCAGGCCTTTCTGGAAGGCCATGGCGCCCTGCATGCTGGCGCTCATCATGTTCAGGCGCGCCTCGCAGTCCTGGCCGTCGCGGGTGGCGCGTTCGATGTGGGCCCAGCCCCGCGCGAGGCCGTCCAGCGCGATGCCGTCGGCCGGCGGGTTGAAGGCCGCCGCCATGAAGGTTTCCATGCAGTGCGCGATGGCGTCCATGCCGGTGGCGGCGGTCAGCAGGGGCGGCAGGCCGAGCGTGAGTTCGGGGTCGCAGATGGCGGTCTTGGGCACCAGGTGCCAGCTGTGGAAGCCGAGCTTGCGGCCATCGTCCACGATCAGGATGGCGCCGCGCGCGACCTCGCTGCCGGTGCCGGCCGTGGTGGGCACGGCGATCAGCGGCGGCACGCGTTCGGTGATCTTCGGGGAGCCGCCCTCGATGGTGGCGTAGGTCTTGAGCGGACCCTCGTGGCTTACCGCGATGGCAACCCCCTTGGCGCAGTCGATGGCGCTGCCGCCGCCCAGCGCGATCAGGCCGTCGCAGCCTTGTGCGGCATAGACCGCCGCGGCCGCGCGCACGGCGGCCTCGGTGGGGTTGGAGGGCGTCTGGTCGAACACGGCGACCGAGCCCGTCGCCGTCAGACCGGGCAGGGCGGCCAGCACCTTGTCGAGCAGGCCGGCGGCCTTGACGCCGGCGTCGGTCACGATCAGGGGGCGGGCGATGCCGGTGCGTTCACATTCGCTCCCGAGCAGTTGCACGGCGCCGAAGTCGAGCTGGATGTTGGTGACGTACAGAATCTGGGCCATGGGGTTTTGTCTCCTTGTGCGCAGGACTATAGGCCCATCGCGCTCGGCTAGCATTCACCCATGAGTCACCCCAACCCGCGTGCGCTGCTCACGCCCCTGATGCGCGGCGTGCTGGACCGCATGGCACGCGCCAACCGCACCCCCCTGCACCTGATGACGCCCGACCAGGCGCGCGCCGCCTACGCGGCCGGTGCCGGCGTGCTGGACCTGTCACCCTGCAAGCTGGCGCGCGACGAGCGGCTGGCCCTTCCCACGCGCGACGGCGCCACCCTGCCGGTGCAGCTGGTGGCACCCGGCCACGACCGGCTGCCGGTGCTGCTGTACTTCCATGGCGGCGGTTTCACCGTGGGCAGCGTGGCCACCCACGAAAGCCTGTGCCGCCACCTGGCGCACCTGGCGCACTGCGCGGTGCTGTCGGTGGACTACCGGCTGGCGCCGGCCTTCAAATTTCCCACGGCGGCCGACGACGCCTGGGACAGCCTGGCCTGGCTGCACGCCCAGGCCGATACGCTGGGCCTGGACGCCAGCCGCCTGGCCGTGGGCGGCGACAGCGCGGGCGGCACGCTGGCGGCAGTGTGCGCCATCCAGGCGCGCGACGCCGGCCTGCCGCTGGCGCTGCAGCTGCTGTTCTACCCGGGCTGCACCGCCCACCAGGACACGCGCTCGCACCGCACCTTCGGGCACGGTTTCGTGCTGGAGGCGGCGCACATCGACTACTTTTTCGGCCAGTACGTGCGCAGCCCGGCAGACCGGGACGACTGGCGCTTCGCGCCGCTGAACGCGAGCGACGTCGACGGCGTGGCGCCGGCCTGGATCGGTCTGGCCGAGTGCGACCCGCTGGTGGACGAGGGCGTGCTCTATGCCGACAAGCTGCGCGCCGCCGGCGTGCCGGTGGACCTGGAAATCTACCGCGGCGTGGTGCACGAATTCATCAAGATGGGGCGCGCCATCCCCGAGGCGCTACAGGCGCACAACGATGCGGCGCGGGCGCTGCGCCACGCGTTCGGCGGCGCCTGAAGCGCTGGCACCGTTCCTGCTAAATTGCCCGCTCTTTACATTTTTTGAGGATTGCCTTTCATGACCCCGCTCGCGACCTCGCGCTTTTCCGCCACCCGCCGTGCCGTCATCGCCCTGGCCGGTGCGCTGACCCTGGGCCTGGCCGCCGCCCAGCCGGCCAAACCGCCCGTGAAGATCCTGGTGGGCTTTCCCGCCGGCGGCGGCACCGACGCCATCGCCCGCATCCTGGCCGAGTCCATGAAGGATTCGCTGGGCACCTCCGTGGTGGTCGAGAACAAGGCCGGCGCCGGCGGCCAGATCGCCGCGCAGACACTCAAGACCTCGGCGCCGGACGGCACCACGCTGTTCCTGTCGCACGACCACAGCGTCTCCATCATCCCGCTGGTGATGAAGAACGCCGGTTTCGACCCCGCCAAGGACTTCGTGCCCGTGGCCGGCTTCGCCACCTTCGTGAACGCGCTGGCGGTTTCGGGCGGCACCCCGGCCAAGGGCTACACGGAATACGTGGCCTGGCTCAAGGCCCAGGGCGGCAAGGGCAACGTGGGCATTCCGGCGCCGGCTTCGGTGCCCGAGTTCCTGGTCAAGGTGCTGGCGCAAAAGAACCAGCTGGACCTGGTGGCCGCGCCCTACCGGGGCAGCGCGCCCATGATGGCCGACATGCTGGGCAACCAGATCGCGGCCGGTGTGGGCTCCATCCCCGACTTCATCGAGAACCACAAGGCCGGCAAGCTGCAGGTGGTGGCCGTGATGGGCAAGGAGCGCCAGCCGGTGATGCCCGAGGTGCCCACCTTCGCCGAGCTGGGCGTGAGCGGCTTCGAGGACGTGCCGTACTACGGCATCTTCGCGCCCTCCGGCACGCCCAAGGCGGCCGTCGATGCCCTGGCGGGTGCCGTGGCCAGGGCGGTGCAGCAGCCCGCCGTGCGCGAGCGCCTGACCGCCATGGGCCTGAACGTGGGGTTCATGAGCGGTGAGCAGCTGGGCCAGCGCGAAAGCGCCTACCGCCAGGCCTGGGCCCGCATCATCAAGGACAGCGGCTTCCAGCCGCAGTAAGGCGCCGGATGCCGGGCAGGCGGCTCAGGCCGCCTTGTCCGGCTCCACCGGCGGCAGCACCGTGTCGCCGAACAGCGAGGGGCGGAACTCCAGCGCGCTGGGGCCCACGTCGTTCATGGCCCACAGGTAGAGCACCTTGGCGGCCATGGGCTTGGCGAACACGTAGCCCTGCAGCTCCACGCAGCCCAGCTGGCGCAGGATCTGGTACTGGGCGTCGGTTTCCACGCCCTCGGCCACCACTTTGAGGCCCAGCGCCAGGCCCAGCTTCACCACCGCGTCCACCACTGCCTTGGCGTCGTTGCTGGTTTCCAGGTCCATCACGAAGCCGCGGTCGATCTTCAGCTCCTCGGTGGGCAGCTGGCGCAGGTAGCTCAGGCTGGAATAGCCGGTGCCGAAGTCGTCGATGGAGATGTGCACCCCGATCTCGGCCAGCTTCTGGAAGAAGTGCTTGGTGCTGTCGGTGTCCTCCATCGCCACCGATTCGGTGATCTCGCAGGTGAGCAGCGTGGGGTTGACATCGTGCTGCTTCAGGGCGGTGGCGATGCGCTCGGGCAGGTCGGGCTGGCGCAGCTGGTGGACCGACAGGTTGATGGCCACGCGCATGCGCAGGCCGCCGTCGCGCCAGTCGCGGATCTGGCGGCAGGCTTCGTCGATGACCCAGTGGCCGATGGCGCCGATCAGGCCGAAGCGCTCGGCGATGGGGATGAAGACCGCCGGGTTGATCAGGCCGCGCGTGGGGTGGTTCCAGCGCAGCAGCGCTTCGGCCCCGGTGATCTCGCCACTGGGCGCGTGCACCTTGGGCTGGTAGTACAGCTCCAGCTCGCCATTGGCCAGCGCGTTGCGCAGGTCGCGCAGCAGTTCCACCTGCTCGCGCGCGTCGGTCATCATGCGTGCCTCGAAGAAGCAGTAGGTGGCGCCGCCAGCCGCCTTGGAGGCACGGGCGGCCGCGTCCGCGTGGGTGATCAGTGTCGACAGCGCGCCGTGTTCCGGGTACAGCGCGATGCCGGCCGAGGCCGCGATGGGCACATCCCGATCCTCCACCCGCAGCGGCTGCGCCAGGGCATCCAGCAGCTGGCGGGCGCGTGCGGCCGCCTGATCCCGGCTGGGGTCCGCGGTCAGCAGCAGCAGGAATTCGTCGGCGCCCCAGCGCGCCAGCCGGTCGCCGGGGGCGATCTGGGCCCGCAGGCGGTTGGCGGTTTCCTGCAGCAGCAGATCGCCGACGCGGTGCCCGAAGGATTCGTTGATGGGCTTGAAGCCGTCCAGGTCGACAAAAATCAGCGCCAGCCGGTCACGTTCGCCGTCGGCCTTCTGCACCTCCACCGCCAGCTGTTCCTCGAAGCCGTGGCGGTTGGGCAGTCCGGTCAGCATGTCGGTCTGGCTCTGCTTTTCCAGCGAGCCTTCGGCCTGCCGCAGCGAGGCGCGCATGCGCGCCTCGGTGAACGAGGTCACCAGCGTCATGATCAGCAGGATCAGCGTGCCGAAGGTGGCCAGCAGGCTCAGCGCGTGTATGGGCACCAGTCCGGCATAGGCCGAACCGGTCTGCTGGGTGACGCCGGAGGCTGCCAGCGTCTCGGACTGGGCCCACCACAGCCCCAGCGCCAGCAGCGCGGCAGCCGTGGGTTGGGCCAGCCAGGCCAGGCGCGGCATGCGGCGCGGCCATTCCAGCAGCAACCACAGAGCAGCCAGACTGAGCACCAGGGCACCGATGCACGCCGACAGCAGCACCGACCACTGCCACAGCGGGCCGGGCTGCAGGCCGGCGGCCAGCAGGGCCAGCGCGTGCGCCACCAGCATGCCGGCCATCAGCACGCCGGCGCTGCCGGCCAGGCGGGTGGTGGGCGTGTCGCCGCCGAAGGTCATGAGCAGGCCGGTGGCGCTCACGGCCACCGCGATCAGCCAGGCCGACAGCAGGATGACCGGCTGGTAGCCGACGTCAAACGGCAGCTGCAGCCCCAGCACCCCGACGATGTGCAGCGACCAGCTGCCGGTGCCCATGGCCAGGGCGCCACCCAGCAGCCAGCCCACCGCCTGGCGTGGCGTGCGCGTGGCGACCCGGCTGGCGCAGTCAAGCGCCACGTAAGCGGACAGGAGGGCCAGAAGGGCCGTGAACGCCCAGTGCGTGAAAGGTGAGAGCAAGAGGGCGGCCTGCTGCATCGTGCGTCAGGCGGCAGCGGGGCCACCACGGGTGTGGTGCGTGGACAGGAACACCGGAGGGCTGTGGCGTGTCACGGTGGCGGGCAGGCTGCGGGGCGGTTGGGAACTTCGCCGGAGCTTACACGTTTATTAACATTTGAGGCGGATTTGAGGCCCCTGAGTGTTGGGCCGGTGCCGCAAACGGCACCGGCGGCTCAGTCCCGCGGACGGCCCATGCCTTGCACCAGCTGGCGGGCCTCGTCGCCTTCGGGTATGGGGCGGCCGCTGTCGCGCCACTCGATGGCCGACTTGAAGCCGTGCGTCTGCGCATGGCGGCGGAACCACAGCCCCTCGGGGTTGTGGCGGGTGATGCCGTCGAATACCGTGGCCATGGTCTGGGCCTGCTCCAGCCCCATGGTCAGCATCACCTGGTTGACCACCAGCTTGTGCATGGCCAGGTGGCCGCGCGGCACGCCGGCGATGCGGCTGGCCAACCTCAGCGTGGCGGCTTCCAGCTCGGCGGCGGGCACGGCCTGGTTGGCCAGACCCCAGTCGGCGGCGGTGCGGCCATCGATCACGTCGCCGGTGAACATCAGCTGCTTGGCGCGCACGGGCCCGAGGCGGAAGGTCCACATCGCCGTGGTGGGGCAGCCCCACACGCGCGTGGGCATGTAGCCGATGCGCGCGTCCTCGGCCATCACCAGCAGGTCGCAGCACAGGGCGATGTCGCTGCCGCCGGCCACGGCCGCGCCATGCACCTTGGCGATGGTGGGCTTGGCGCTTTTCCACAGCGTCATGAAGTCCTCGGTGTTGCGCTTCATGTAGGCGTAGTCCACCATCGGGTCCCAGGGGTAGGACTCCTGCTGGCAGGGGTGCTCGATGTGCTGCTGGGCGGTGTCGGCCAGATCGTAGCCGCCGCAGAAGCCCTTGCCGGCGCCTTCGACCACGATCACGTGGACCTCGTCGTCGGCGTTGGCCCATTCCACGGCGGCGCGGATGTCGCGCGGGGTGTCGTCGGTGATGGCGTTGAGCCGCTCAGGGCGGTTGAGCAGCAGGCGGGCGATGCGCGGGTTGCCGGGGTCTTTGTCGATCTTCAGGGTGTTGTAGGTGGGCATGGGTGTCTCCTCTGAGGAAAACCCATCTTATTCACGCGAAGGTGGAATCCAGCGCCACGTCAGCGACACCAGCAATGCGAAAGCCGCATAGGCTGTCACGAACACCCACCACGGCAGATCCCAGTAGAGCAGGCGGCCCAGCCAGTGGGCGATGAAGGATTCGCCGTAGCTGGACTGGCCGGCCAGGCGGCGCAGGTCCTGCTCCCAGATCGTCAGCGGGCATAGCCGGCCGAGCGCGGCCTGCAGCGCGATGAAGACCATCAGGCCCAGGTGAGCCAGCCGCAGCCAGCGCCGCCGCACCCAGCGCCAGCCCAGGCGCGCACCGGCCAGGATGCCCATTTCGCCCAGCACGACGAAGGCCACCACGCCCACATGCAGCGCGAGGAGGAGATCGGCCAGCAGGGCCGCCAGGGCGGGCGAGGGGGGCCACATGGGGCCATTGTGAAGGCCATCGGCCCGACGGCCAGCCGCAAAAGCACCCCGCCAACTAAAATCACGGGTTACCCACGAAGCCCCGCATGAACGCCCCTGTCGACGTTTCCTTCTTTCCGCGTGCCGCCAAGCCCCTGACCAGCTACCGCCCGTACTGGGCCAAACGCTTCGGCAACGCGCCCTTTCTGCCCATGAGCCGGGCCGAGATGGACCAGCTCGGCTGGGATTCGTGCGACATCGTGCTGGTGACCGGCGACGCCTACGTGGACCACCCCAGCTTCGGCATGGCCGTGGTGGGCCGTGTGCTGGAGGCCCAGGGCTTCCGGGTCGGCATCATCGCCCAGCCCGACTGGCAGAGCGCCGAGCCCTTCAAGGCGCTGGGCAAGCCCAACCTGTTCTTCGGCGTCACCGCCGGGAACATGGATTCCATGATCAACCGCTACACGGCGGACCGCAAGATCCGCAGCGACGACGCCTACACCCCGGGCGACGTGGGCGGCAAGCGGCCCGACCGCGCGGCCATCGTCTACAGCCAGCGCTGCCGCGAGGCCTTCAAGGATGTGCCCATCGTGCTGGGCGGCATCGAAGGCAGCCTGCGCCGCATCGCCCACTACGACTACTGGAGCGACAAGGTGCGCCGCTCCATCGTGGTGGACGCCAAATGCGACCTGCTGCTGTACGGCAACGCCGAGCGCGCCATCGTCGAGATCGCCCACCGCCTGGGCCGGCGCGAGCCGGTGGAGCAGATCACCGACGTGCGCGGCACCGCCTTCGTGCGCACGGTCACGCCCGAGGGCTGGTTCGAGATCGACTCCACCGAGGTGGACCGACCCGGCCCGGTCGAGTCCCACATCAACCCCTACCAGACCACCGCCGAGCAGGCCCAGGCACAGGGCCAGTCCTGCGCCAAGGAAGAGGGCGCCGAACCCGCCAACCCGGCCATCCAGCCGCTGGTGTTCCAGCCCCGCCACAAGACCCCGCGCGAGCGCACCGTCATCCGCCTGCCCAGCTACGAGCAGGTGAGGAGCGACAACGTGCTCTACGCCCACGCCAACCGCGTGCTGCACGTCGAGGCCAACCCCGGCAACGCCCGCGCGATGGTGCAGGCCCATGGCGAAGGCACCACAGCGCGCGACGTCTGGATCAATCCGCCGCCGGTGCCGCTGACCACGGCCGAGATGGACTGGGTGTTCGACCTGCCCTATGCGCGCAGCCCGCATCCGGCCTATGCCGACGAGAACGGCAGCCACGACGGTGCCACCAAGATCCCCGCCTGGGAGATGATCCGCTTCAGCGTGAACATCATGCGCGGCTGCTTCGGCGGCTGCACCTTCTGCTCCATCACCGAGCACGAAGGCCGCATCATCCAGAGCCGCTCGGAGGAGTCCATCATCAAGGAGGTGGAGGACATCCGCGACAAGGTCAAGGGCTTCACCGGCACCATCTCCGACCTGGGCG
>CAMLQP010000055.1 GCA_946482115.1 uncultured Comamonadaceae bacterium | reverse complement strand
TGAAGTAGTACTCCACCGCCTGCAGCGTGGCCGGGTCGCGGTACAGGCCGATGTGGCCCACGCGCGCGCTGGGCACCACCTGCAGCATGCCGTCCAGGAAGCCGTTGCCGGCGCGCAGGATGGAGGCCAGCACGATCTTCTTGCCATCGATCACGCGGCTGGTGGTCTTCTCCAGCGGGGTCTCGATCTCGATGGCCTGCATGGGCATCTCGCGCGTGACCTCATAGGCCAGCAGCGCGGAGAGCTCCTGCACCAGCTGGCGAAAGCTCTTGGTGCTGGTGTCCTTCATGCGCATCAGCGTGAGCTTGTGCTGGACCAGGGGGTGTTCGATCAGGTGGACTTGTCGTGTGCTCATGGCGGCCTCGGAATCTGCGCGGGAAGTTTAAGCCACCCACGGTCGTCCGCGCCTCCGTAGAATCGGCCGCCGTGGCGACGTCTCATTCTTCCCCCGCTGGTCCCCGGCACGCCGAGAGCTGGCCGCACTGGTCCGTCCTGGTCGTGGACGACGAGGCGGGCATGCGCAATTTCCTTGTCAAGACGCTGGTGCCGCGCTGCCACGCGGTGATGAGCGCGGCCAGCGCCGAGGAAGGCGACGAGCTGCTGCGCGAGCACCGCTTCGACCTGCTGATCCTGGACATCTCGCTGCCAGGCAAGAACGGCGTGGCCTGGCTCAAGGAGCTGCGCGAGTTGGGCTTCTCCGGCGAGGTCATACTGATCACCGCCTTCGCCGACCTGGAGACCGCCATCGAGGCGCTGCGCGCCGGCGCGTCCGACTTCATCCTCAAGCCCTTCCGGGTGCCGCAGATCCTCAACGCGGTCAAGCACAGCCACGAGCGTGCCCGCCTCGCCCGCGAGAATTTCGTGCTCAGGCGCGGCGTGCCGCCAACCGGCCCGGCCAATTCGGCGCTGGTGGGCCGGTCGCCCGCGCTGCAGGCGCTGCGCGCGGCCATCGACCGGCTCGCGGCCGTCAACAGCACTGTGCTGCTGCAGGGCGAGTCGGGTACCGGCAAGGAGCTGGTGGCGCGCGAGCTGCACGCGCGCAGCGCCCGCGCGCACGGGCCCTTCGTGCCCATCAACTGCGCCGCGATGTCGCCCGAACTGTTCGAAAGCGAGCTGTTCGGCCACGCCAAGGGCGCCTTCCCGGGCGCCACGCGCGCCCACGACGGCCTGTTCTATTACGCCCAGGGCGGCACGTTGTTCTTTGACGAGGTGGGCGAGCTGCCGCTGCCGGTGCAGGCCGCGCTGCTGCGGGTGATCGAGGACCTGAAGATCCGCCCGGTGGGCAGCCGCCAGCTGGTGCCGGTGGACGTGCGCATCATCGCCGCCACCAACCGGCGCCTGCAGGACGCGGTGACCGCCGGCCGCTTCCGGCCCGACCTCTACTACCGGCTGCAGGTGGTCGAGCTCGCGCTGGAGCCGCTGCGCCGGCACAAGGAAGACATCCCCGAGCTGGTGGACCACCTGATGCATGAGCTGGCCCGCCCGCTCGGTCTGGAACCCATCACCGTCGATGCTGGCCAGATGCGCTTCCTGCAGGACTACGACTGGCCAGGCAACGTGCGCGAGCTGCGCAACCTGGTCGAGCGGTCGCTGATCCTGGGCCAGCTCAACGTCTCGGCCCTCTACCCCAGCCTGCCGGAGCCGCCCGCACCCGCCGTCGGCGGCATCACCGACCTGCACACGCTGGAAAAGCTGCACATCCAGCAGGTGCTGGATTCCGTGCAGGGCGACAAGACCCGCGCAGCCCAGCTGCTGGGCGTGTCGCGCCGCACGCTGGAACGCCGGGTGGCCGAATGGCAAGCCCACTGAAGCGCCTGCGCGCCTGGCTGGCCGAGTCGGTGCGTCACAAGCTGCTGGCCATGGCCCTGCTGCCGCTGGCGGTGGTGTTCCCGCTGCTGGTGGTGGCGCTCACGGTCTGGAGCAACATGGCCCACGACCGGCTGCTGGTCGTCAAGGTGCGCTCCGACCTCGCGGTGGCGCACGGCTACTTCGAGCAGGTGCTCGGCGAGGTGGGCTCGGGCACGCAGGGCGTGGCCGCCTCGCACGCGCTGGTGCAGGCGCTGCGCGCGGGGCGCTCCACGGTGCAGCAGCTGGAGAACGAACGCCAGCGGCTGAACCTCGACTTCCTCAACCTCTATGACAACCGGGGCGCGCCGCTGGCGCCGCCATCGCCCTGGGGCCTGCCCGGCGTCGTGGCCGCCACGCTCAAGGACACCGCGCGCCCGGGCGCCGCCCGCGTGATGCGGCTGGACCGCAGCGCGATGGAGGTGCTGGCGCCACACCTGGCCGGTCGCCTGCGTATTCCGCTGGTGGAAACCCGCAACGCGGCCCCCACCGACCGCGCCGGGGAAGACCGCGCGCTGGCCATGATCGCGACGGTGCCGGTGCGTGACGAAACCGGCCGCCTGCTGGGCACGCTGACCGGCGGCCTGCTGCTCAACCAGAACCTGGCCTTCATCGACCACATCAACCGCATCGTCTACCCCGACGGCGCCCTGCCCTTCGGCAGCAAGGGCACGGCGACGCTGTTCCTCGACGACGTGCGCATCACCACCAACGTGCGGCTGTTCCAGGACGAGCGCGCCATCGGCACGCGCGTGTCGCAGGCGGTGCGCGAAGAGGTGCTGGGCCAGGGCCGGACCTGGCTGGGCCGCGCTTTCGTGGTCAACGACTGGTACGTGAGCGCCTACGAGCCGCTGCTGGATGCCGACGGGCAGCGCGTGGGCATGCTCTACGTGGGTTACCTGGAGAGCCCCTTCCTCTGGGTGCGCTGGTCCATGGTGGCCATCATGGGCCTGATCATCCTGGGCGTGATGGCCGCCGCCGCGTGGTTCTCGGTGCGCTGGGCGCGCGGCATCTTCCACCCGGTGGGACAGATGAACCTGACCATGCTGCGCGTGGAGTCCGGCGAGGCCGATGCGCGTGTGGGCGAGGTGGCCGCGCGCGACGAGCTGGGCGCGCTGGCGCGTCACCTGGACGAACTGCTGGATCTGATTGCCGACAAGACGCGGGCCCTCCAGGCCTGGGCCGACGAACTGGACCACAAGGTGGCCGAACGCACGCGTGAACTGGCCCAGAGCAACGACTCGCTGCGCCAGACCCAGCAGCAGCTGGTCAAGTCCGAGAAGCTCGCGGCCATCGGCCAGCTCACCGCCAGCATCGCCCACGAGATCAACAACCCGATCGCCGTGATTCAGGGCAACCTGGACCTGATGCGCGAGACCCTGGGCCCGCAGGCCGAGCCGGTGCAGGCCGAGCTGCGGCTGCTGGACGAGCAGGTCGAGCGCATGCGCCTGATCGTGACCCAGCTGCTGCAGTACGCCCGCCCCACCGAATACGCCGGCTACGTGGAGACGCTGGACGTGGACCGGGTGGTGGACGACTGCCTGGTGCTGGTGGCCCACCTGCTGGGTCAGCGTCGCATTGCCGTGGTGCGCGAGCGCCGGGCCACGCAGCGCGTGGCGTGCAACCGGCAGGAGCTGCAGCAGGTGGTGATCAACCTGATGATCAACGCCGTGCAGGCCATGCCCGATGGTGGCGAGCTGCGGCTGTGCTGCACCGACTGGCTCGACGCGGCCGGTCAGCCGCAGGGGGCGGAGATCGCGGTGCTGGACCAGGGGCCGGGCCTCCCGCCGGCCGTGCTGTCCCGGCTGTTCCAGCCCTTCTTCACGACGAAGAACGACGGCAACGGCCTTGGCCTCTGGATCAGCCTGGGTCTGGTGGAACGCTACGGCGGCCAGCTGGAGGCGGCCAACCGCGAGGACGGCGGTGGCGCCGTGTTCCGCGTGCGACTGCTCACCGAGCCCGTGGCTCCCCCACAATACGGCTCCAGCTGAACCCCCATTCGCCCGCCCATGACGCGACGCCTGTACCGATCCGCCCTACCGATCCTGCTGATCCTCGCCGGCTGTGCAGCGCCGCCGCCGGCCAATCCCCTGGCGGAATCCGACTGGGCCCGCGCCAGCCTGGTCGCCGGAGCCCCGCCGGGCGAGGTCTGGACCCACCAGGTGTTCGGCAACCGCAAGCCCACGCGCTACCAGCCGGTCCGCCATGAAGGCCGCACCGCCGTCCACGCCCACAGCGAATCGGGCAACAGCACCGTGCGGCTGCGGCTGGGCCTGCCGGAGCCCGCCAGCGGCACCGTGGCCTTCTCCTGGTATGTCACGGCCCTCAACCCGGCCTTCGACCTCAGCGAGCGCGACACCAGCGACGCCGTTGCGAGGGTCATCCTCACGTTCGAGGGCGATCGGTCCCAGCTGGGGCGGCGCGACCACATGCTGTCGGACCTCGCGCAGCTGGTCACCGGCGAGGCCATGCCCTATGCCACGCTGATGTATGTCTGGGACCCCAGGCTGCCCGTGGGGTCGGTGGTCTACAACGCGCACACCCGGCGCATCCGCAAGCTGGTGGTCGAGTCGGGGCCCGAGCGTCTGGGCCGATGGCTGGACTACGAGCGCGACATCGCCGCCGACTTCCGGCAGGCCTTCGGCGAAGCCCCGGGCCGGCTCACCGGCATCGGCATCATGACCGATGCGAACAACACCGAGAGCTCGGCCCAGGCCTGGTACGGTCCACTGGCCTTCCGGCTGGGTCTGGCCGTGACCCGGCAGCCCTGACCGCCACGCCCTCAGCGTCCAGCAGCCGATCGCAGGGCGTACCAGGCCCGACCCAGCCATTCGCGCAGCGCCAGCCGGGCGTCCTCGTAACCCAGCGGCAGCCAGCCCTGCACCCCCAAGGCCTGCCGGTACAACCGCGTGGGCGCCGGCACCACCGCCAGCCCGGCCGCCTCGAACGCGCGCTGCGCGCGCGGCATGTGCCAGCCGTGCGTCACCAGCAGAACCCGCTGCACCCCGGCGGACCGGAGCATCGCCGCCGACAGGGTGGCGTTCTCGCGGGTGTTGATCGATTCGCCCTCGACCCAGCGCACCGGCACCCGGAATTCGTCCGCCAGCACGCGGCGCATGGCCTCGCCCTCGGTCAGGTCCCCACCGTCCGGGCGCCCACCCGACACCAGCACCGGCAGGCCGGTACGCCGCTGCAGCCAGGCGGCATAGCGCACACGTTCCAGCGTGACGCCGCCGACCGTGTCATGGCCGTACTCCGGCGCGTCGCGGTAGCGTCCGCCCCCCAGCACCACGATGGCCTGGGCTCCGTGGGGTTTCGACAGATCGAGTGCCTCGCCCTCCAGCCCCCGCAGCAGGCCCTGCCCCACCACCGGCAACGCCAGCACCCAGAGGAGTGTCAGCCCCAGCCCGGTCAGCCAGCGGCGGCGCCACAACAGGCCGGCCAGCACCAGCAGCAGGCCGTTGAACGGCGGCAGCAGCGGCGCGGAGACCAGCAGATTGAACAGCCAGGCCAGATCCACGGGCCGGCACTCAGGTGTCGGAGGACACCTTGATGGTCGGGAACTTGCTGGAGAAGTCCTTGGCCTTGGCCGCGATCTTGATCGCGACCTGCCGCGCCACGGCCTTGTAGAGGCCGGCGATCTCGCCCTCGGGGTCGGCCGCCACGGTGGGGGTGCCGCCGTCGGCCTGCTCGCGGATGCGGATGTCCAGCGGCAGCGCGCCCAGATAATCCATGCCGTACTCAGCCGCCATCCTCTTGCCGCCGTCGGCGCCGAAGATGTGCTCCACATGGCCGCAGTTGGCGCACACGTGCACCGCCATGTTCTCCACGATGCCAAGGATGGGCACGCCCACCTTGTCGAACATCTTGATGCCCTTGCGCGCATCGAGCAGGGCGATGTCCTGCGGCGTGGTCACGATCACCGCGCCCGTCACCGGCACGCGCTGGCTCAGCGTGAGCTGGATGTCGCCGGTGCCCGGCGGCATGTCGACGATCAGGTAGTCCAGGTCCTTCCAGTTGGTCTGGCGCAGCAGCTGCTCCAGCGCCTGCGTGGCCATGGGGCCACGCCAGATCATGGCCTGGTCGGGGTCGATCAGGAAACCGATGGATATGACCTGCACGCCGTGGCCCCGCAGCGGCTCCATGGTCTTGCCGTCCAGGCTGTCGGGCCGGCCCGAGACGCCCAGCATCATGGGCTGACTGGGGCCGTAGATGTCGGCATCCAGTATGCCCACGCTGGCGCCCTCGGCGGCCAGCGCCAGCGCCAGGTTCACGGCAGTGGTGCTCTTGCCCACGCCGCCCTTGCCCGAGGCCACGGCAATGATGTTCTTGACACCCGGCAGCAGCTGCACACCACGCTGCACCGCGTGGCTGACCACGTTGAAGGTGACATTGACCGAGACGTTGTCCACGCCCGGCACGGCCTTGGCGGCCGCGACCAGCGCCTTGCGCAGGGCCGGCACCTGGCTCCTGGCCGGATAACCCAGCTCAACGTCGAAGGCGACGTCGCCGTCCTGGATCTGGAGGTTCTTGATCGCCTTGGTGGACACGAAGTCCTTGCCGGTATTGGGATCGGTCACCGCTTGCAGCGCCTGCAGCAGCACCTGTTGTTCGACGGCCATGGAAGGGTGGTCTCCGGGTGTGTGGGGTCGGTTGGCGTGATGGGCCGGAGTCTAACGCGCCCCGGTAAAATGGCCGGTTCCTCCGGAGAAACCCCGAATGACCGCGCGCCGACTGTTCGTCACAACCGCCCTGCCCTACGCCAACGGCCATTTCCACATCGGCCACATCATGGAATACATCCAGGCCGACATCTGGGTGCGGTTCCAGCGCATGCAGGGCAACGCGGTGAACTTTGTGGGTGCCGACGACACCCACGGCGCGCCCATCATGATCGCCGCCGAAAAGGCCGGCAAGACGCCCCAGCAGTTCGTGGCCGACATCGCCGCCGGCCGCAAGCAGTACCTGGACGGCTTTCACATCAGCTTTGACAACTGGCACAGCACCGATGCGCCCGAAAACCACGAGCTGGCCCGCCAGATCTACCGCGACCTGCGCGACCGCGCCGACGGCAGCCTGATCGAGGTGCGCACCATCGAGCAGTTCTTCGACCCCGAGAAGAACATGTTCCTGCCCGACCGCTACATCAAGGGCGAATGCCCCAAGTGCCACGCCAAGGACCAGTATGGCGACAACTGCGAGGTGTGCGGCACCGTGTACGCCCCCACCGACCTGATCAACCCCTTCTCGGCCCTCTCCGGCGCCAAGCCCGAGCTCAAGCACTCCGAGCATTTCTTCTTCAAGCTCTCGGACCCACGCTGCGTGGAGTTTCTGGAAAACTGGACGCAGGACGGCAAGCTGCAGCCCGAGGTGGCCAACAAGATCAAGGAATGGTTCACCGTCCGCACCAACCCCGACGGCACCACCAGCGAAGGCCTGGGCGACTGGGACATCAGCCGCGACGCGCCCTACTTCGGCATCGAGATCCCCGACGCGCCGGGCAAGTACTTCTACGTCTGGCTGGACGCGCCGGTGGGCTACCTGGCCTCGCTGAAGAACCTGCTGGCAAAACGCGGCGAAGACTACGACGCCTACATGGCCCACCCGGACCTGGAGCAGATCCACTTCATCGGCAAGGACATCGTGACCTTCCACACGCTGTTCTGGCCCGCCATGCTCAAGTTCAGCGGCCGCAAGACGCCCGACAAGGTCTGCGTGCACGGCTTCCTGACCGTGAACAACGGCGAGAAGATGAGCAAGAGCCGCGGCACCGGCCTCGACCCGCTGAAATACCTGAGCCTGGGCATGAACGCCGAATGGCTGCGCTACTACATCGCCGCCAAGCTCAACGGCCGCAACGAGGACATCGACTTCAACCGCGACGATTTCATGGCGCGCGTGAACGCCGACCTGATCGGCAAGTTCGTCAACATCGCCTCGCGCGCGGCCGGTTTCATCACCAAGCGTTTCGACGGCCGCCTGGGCACGTCCTCGGCCGACGGCCAGGAACTGCTGGGCGCGCTGCAGCAGCAGGCCGGTCCCATCGCCGACGCCTTCGAAAAACGCGACACCGCCCGCGCCGTGCGCGAGATCATGTTGCTGGCCAACCGTGTCAACGCCTACGTGGACGCCAACAAGCCCTGGGAACTCGCCAAGCAGGAAGGCGCGGACGCCCGCCTGCAGGACGTCTGCACCACCTGCATCCAGGCCTTCCGGCTGCTGGCCCTGTACCTCAAGCCCGTGCTGCCGGCCGTGGGCGCACAGGTCGAGGCTTTCCTTCAAACGGCGCCGCTGCAGTGGGCCGATGCCCAGACGCTGCTGCCCGCCGGTCACGCCATCGGCGCCTACCAGCACCTGATGCAGCGGGTCGACCCCAAGCAGCTCGACGCCCTGTTCGAACCCCCTGCGGCCCCCGAGCCCGAAAAGCCGCTGCCCGGCGGCGAGGCACTGGCTGAAACCATCACCATCGATGACTTCGCCAAGGTCGACCTGCGCATCGCGAAGATCGTGGACTGCGAGCCGGTCGAGGGTTCCACCAAGCTGCTGCGCCTGACGCTGGACGTGGGCGAAGGCCGCACGCGCAGCGTCTTCAGCGGCATCGCCAGCGCCTACCAGCCCGGCGACCTGAAAGGCAAGCTGACCGTGATGGTGGCCAACCTGGCGCCGCGCAAGATGAAGTTCGGCATCAGCGAGGGCATGGTGCTGGCCGCCAGCCACGCCGACGAGAAGGCGAATCCGGGCATCTTCGTGCTGGAGCCCTGGCCCGGCGCCCAGCCCGGCATGCGCGTGCGCTGAAGCGGCGGCCTCAGCGGCCCGGCAGGTCCAGCGCCGGGTCGCGCACCGACTGGGTGCGCAGCACCTTGAGGTCGCGGTCGAACACCACCGTGAAGATCTTGCGGTCCTGCTCGGTGGGCCCGTCCCGGTAGCGCCAGTCGTAGTGGGTCTCGCGCTGCAGGTCATAGGGCGTGACCTTCATCGGCTTGCCCAGCTGGCGTCGCACCGCCTCCATGGCCATGCCCGGCACCACCTGCGAGAAGTTCTGCGGCGTGAGCACCTGCCGCAGCGCCGCCATCCGGCCGTCGGGGCCGATGGTGATCATGTAGTTCTGGTCGCCGGCCGGCTGCCGGTTGTATTCATAGATCTGCGCCCCATCCGCGCCCTCCCAGACCGCCTCGGGCGGACCGAAGCGCTCGCGCACGTCGGCCTCGGTGGAGACACCCTCCTCCAGCTCGGCAATGTGCTGCGCGTCGCAGCCCCCCAGGACCACCACCGCGGCAAACAGCCCGGCGGCACACACCCACAGCCATCGATCCATCATGTGATTCCCCCACCCAGGTTCGAGTGGCCAGTGTAGCGACCGGCCTTGCGCCAATTGTCATCAAAGGTAATATGGACACATGTCCGCTGGCCTGCCGCCACTCGCGCCCTTCCGTCCCCGCCTGCTGTCCGATCTGCGCCACTACAACGGCCAGCGCTTCGCACGCGACCTCGGTGCCGGCGCCACCGTGGGCATCGTGGCGCTGCCGCTGGCCATGGCCTTTGCGATCGCCAGCGGCCTCAAGCCCGAGGCCGGCCTGTGGACCGCCATCATCGCCGGCTTCCTCATTTCCGCGCTGGGCGGCTCGTCGGTGCAGATCGGCGGCCCGGCCGGCGCCTTCATCGTCATCGTCTACGGCATCGTCGAACGCCATGGTCTGGCCAACCTGCTGATCGCCACCGCCAGCGCGGGGGTGCTGCTGTTCCTGCTCGGCCTGCTGCGCCTGGGCTCGCTGGTGCGCTATGTGCCGGTCAGCGTGGTGATCGGCTTCACCAACGGCATCGCGGTGCTGATTGCGCTGTCGCAGCTGCGCGACCTGATGGGGCTGGATATAGCGAAGATGCCGGCCGACTTCTTCAGCCAGACCGCCACGCTGTGGCGCCACCTCGGCAGCCTCAACCCCTACGCCCTGGGCCTGGGCGCGGCCTGCGTGGCGGGCCTGTTCGTCTGGCCACGCCTGTGGGCCAGCGAATCGGCCTTCCAGCGCAAGCTGTCGCAGCTGGAGGGCGTGAGCGCGCTGCGCGCCACCGCGCGCGTGCCGGGCCCGGTGGTGGCGCTGCTCACGCTGTCGCTGCTGGCCTGGGGCCTGAGCCTGCCGGTGGAAACGATAGGCACGCGTTTCGGCGGCATCCCGCAGAGCCCGCCCGCGTTCGAACTGCCGGCCTTCTCGTGGGAGACGGTGCGGCTGCTGGTCACCCCCACGCTCACCATCGCGCTGCTGGGCGCCATCGAGTCGCTGCTGTGCGCCCGCGTGGCCGACCAGCTGGGCGACCACCCCAAGCACGACCCCAACCAGGAACTCATGGCCCAGGGCGTGGCCAACGTGGTCGTGCCCTTCTTCGGTGGCATGCCGGCCACGGGCACCATCGCCCGCACCGTGACCAACCTGCGCGCCGGAGCCACCTCGCCGGTGGCCGGCATCGTGCACGCGCTCACGCTGGCGGCGGTGGTGCTGGCGGCCGCGCCGCTGGCCATGCACATCCCGCTGGCGGTGCTGGCCGGCGTGCTGCTCTTCGTGGCCTGGAACATGGGCGAGTGGCGCGAATTCGGTCGCCTGCGCCACTTCAGCAACCACTACCGGCTGATGCTGCTGGCCACCTTCTTCGTCACCATCGTGTTCGACCTCACGGTGGCGGTGGAGCTGGGCCTGGTGCTGGCCTGCCTGCTGTTCGTGCGGCGCCAGAGCGCCATCTTCCGCGTCGAGACCGTGGCGCGCACCGAACACCAGCTGACCTGCAAACTCTATGGCTCGCTGTTCTTCGGCGCGGTAGGCAAGATGGACGCGCTGATGGACGCGGTGGCCATCGCGCCGCCGGGCCTGACCGTGATGCTGGACGCCACCCACCTGATCTCGCTGGACACCACCGGACTGGACGCGCTGGAGCAGTTGCACAAGGCGCTGGAGAAAAAGGGCGGCCGGCTTGGCCTGGTGGGGCTGAACGAGCAGCCGCGCTCGCTGGTCGAGCGCTCCGGCTTCGCCGGGCGGCTGCATGTGATGGCCTGAGCCGCTCGCAACGGTCTGGCCCGGTAAAATGCCGGTTTTCGTCCCATCCCCCCCCTCCGGCCATGTCGATTTTCGCCCGCCCCCACTACACCTCGGACGCGACGCAGTTCATCGAGCAACTGAAAGCGAAGAACCCCGCCCTGGAGGCCGAGCAGCGCGCCGGCCGCGCCCTGCTGTGGGACAAGCAGATCGACCGCGACCAGGCCACCCAGGCCCGCGCGGCCCAGGTGGCGCAGAAGCCCTACGTCTACCAGACCGAACCCGACGCCCGCTGAGCGCGCGCCGCCCATGAGCACCGGCGAGCCGCTGGAACAGCTGACCGAGGCCCTGGCCGGGCAGGCACCCGCCGACATGCCCGAGGTGGTCGACCAGGTGGCGCTGGCACGCCTGTACGGCGAACCGCTGTTCGCGCTGCCGCAGGACCTCTACATTCCGCCCGATGCGCTGCAGGTTTTCCTGGAAGCCTTCGAGGGCCCGCTGGACCTGCTGCTCTACCTGATCCGCAAGCAGAACTTCAACATCCTCGACATCCCCATGGCGGCGCTCACCCGCCAGTATCTGGCCTATGTCGACGAGATCCGCGCCAGCAACCTGGAGCTGGCAGCCGAGTACCTGCTGATGGCGGCCATGCTGATCGAGATCAAGTCGCGCATGCTGCTGCCGCCCAAGAAGACGGCCGAGGGCGAGGAAGCCGAAGACCCGCGTGCCGAGCTGGTGCGCCGCCTGCTGGAGTACGAGCAGATCAAGCTGGCCGCGCAGCAGCTGGCCGAGATTCCCCAGTTCGGCCGCGACTTCCTGCGCGCCCAAGTCTACGTGGAGCAGGCGCTGCAGCCGCGTTTCCCCGACGTCCACGTGGACGAGTTGCAGCAGGCGTGGCGCGACATCCTGCAGCGCGCCAAGCTGGTCCAGCACCACCGCATCAGCCGCGAGGAACTCTCGGTGCGCGAGCACATGAGCCTGGTACTGCGCCAGCTGCAGGGCCGCAAGTTCGTCGAGTTCGCCGAGCTGTTCGACGTGAGCAAGGGCGTGCCGGTGCTGGTCGTCACTTTCATCGCCATGCTCGAACTCGCCAAGGAAACCCTGATCGAACTGACCCAGGCGGAAGCCTTCGCACCTATTTACGTCCGGCTCGCGTACACGCCGTCGTGAACACCCATTTCGACGTACTCATCATCGGCAGCGGCCTGGCCGGGCTGTCGGCCGCGCTGCACCTCGCCCCCACCCACCGCGTCGCGGTGCTGACCAAACGGAACATCGACGACGGCGCCAGCAGCTGGGCCCAGGGTGGCATTGCCGCCGTGCTGGCCGAAGGCGACAGCCTGGCCGACCACGAGCGCGACACCCACGTGGCCGGCGCCGGCCTGTGCGACGCCGAGGCCACGCGCGCCACGGTGGCGGGCGCGCCCGAAGCTATCCGCTGGCTGCAGTCGCTGGGCGTGCCCTTCTCCACCGAGAACGGCGAGCTGCACCTGACCCGCGAAGGCGGCCACAGCGCCCGCCGGGTGGTGCATGCAGCCGACGCCACCGGCGCCGCCGTGATGGCCACACTGATCGAGCGCGTGCGCGCCACGCCCGCCATCACCGTGCTGGAACGGCACACCCTGGTGGACCTGATCCTGAGCGACAAACACGCCGACGCCCCCGGCCCGCGCCGCTGCCTGGGCGCCTACGCGCTCGACGAGGACCAGGACCGCGTGCTCGCCTTCACCGCCGCGCACACCATACTGGCCACGGGTGGCGCGGGCAAGGTCTACCTCTACACCACCAACCCCGACACCGCCACCGGCGACGGCATCGCGGCGGCCTGGCGCGCGGGCTGCCGGGTCGCCAACCTGGAGTTCATCCAGTTCCACCCCACCTGCCTGTACCACCCGCACGCCAAGAGCTTCCTGATCAGCGAGGCGGTGCGCGGCGAGGGCGGCCGGCTGTTGCTGCCGCCCGAACTGGGCGCCCGGCGCTTCATGCCCGACCACGACGGACGCGCCGAGCTCGCACCGCGCGACGTGGTGGCGCGCGCCATCGACGCCGAGATGAAGAAGCACGGTCTGGACTGCGTGCACCTGGACATCTCGCACCAGCCGCCCGCCTTCCTGCACGAGCATTTCCCCAACATCCTGGCGCGCTGCGCCGAACTGGGCATCGATATCACGCGCGAGCCCATCCCCGTGGTGCCGGCGGCGCACTACACCTGCGGCGGCGTGGTGACCG
>CAMLQP010000054.1 GCA_946482115.1 uncultured Comamonadaceae bacterium | reverse complement strand
ACCGAACGCGCCGACCAGTGCAACCACGGCCGCCCCACCTGGCGCCAGCTCGACATGAAGGCGCTTGACGCGCTGTTCCTGCGCGGGCGTTGAATTCACATTTCTTGAGTTTTGATTCACGGTTCTTGAGTTTCTCCCGCGCGATCCCTGCCGACAATCGCGGTGTGCTGTCACACCAAGGGGGGAAAACATGCGGCTCCATCAAGTCCGAGGCGGTGCGGTCGGTGCCATGCTGATGATGCTGTGTGGCATGGCGCTCGCCGTTGCCGTCTACCTGCCACTGATCGACAAGACCAAGGCACGCGTCGAGGCCCACCGGGATCTGGCCCAGCAGCGCCTGGAGCGTGCCCTGGAAGAAACGTCGCACTGAATCCGGGGCCGTCCCCGGCAGGAGGCCTGGACATCCAGGCCTCCTGAACCGCTCACACCACGTGGTGGGTGAGCTCGGTATCCACCAGCAGGGTGCCGAAGCCCCGGGTCGCGTTCAGGTCCTGGTACACCCAGTAGCTGTGCGCATCGGCCCCGCCCATGCCCAGCGTCACCTGTCCGCCGGCCACCACCCGGCTGCCGCTCAGGCCGCCCCACTCGGCGTCCCACGCCAGCACCGCGCCGTCTTTGGCGCTGGTGAACCCGCCCGTGAGCTGCAGCATGTCGTCCGCGCCGCCTTCCACCACCAGCACGGATTTCGCGGCGGCACGGTCGGTGATGCGCAGGATGTCGGCCCGCGACAGGCTCAGCGTCAGCTGTTCGCTCATGGTCAGGTCGATGCGCTCGATGGCCTCGAACGACGTGTCCTTGTTCCAGGGCACGGCGGCCATGTCGTGGTGGGTGCCGGAGGCGAACTGCAGCAGCAGCGTGTCGAAACCTGCGCCGCCCTGGAACTGCGACGCCTGACCATCCTCGCGCGCCGCTTCGGTGAACACCAGCAGGTCGTCGCCGGTTTCGCCGTGCAGCACATCCAGACCCTGGCCGGCCACCAGGGTGTCGTTGCCGGCACCGCCTTGCAGCAGGTCGTCGCCGGCCTCGCCCAGCAGCCGGTCGTTGCCTTCGCCGCCGTTCAGGGTGTCACTGCCCTCGCCGCCCCAGATGGTGTCGTTGCCGGCCTGCCCGTTCACCACGTCGTCGCCCTTGCCGCCGTAGACGCGGTCGTTGCCGCCACCGGCGTTCACGGTGTCGTTGCCGGCGCCGGCGTCGATGGCGTCGGCATGCACGCTGGCCGTGAGGAGCTGGGCCTTGTCGCCGCCGATGAAATAGGCGGCCTGCCCGAAATGGCTGTTGGTCGCGTGGTCGATGTCACGCAGCACCGACTCGTTGCCCATGACGATGTTGTCGTCCAGCCGTATCTCGTTGGCGAACTGGTTGTTGAGCAAGTCGTGAAGGAACGAGTTGCCGGCAACATTGTCGGGGCTCGGGGGCTCCACCACGTGGGCCTGCCACTGGTCCAGGAAAAACAGCCCGTTGGCCTTCGCGTCCGGTTTGGCCAGGACGGCGGGCGTCACCCGGAAAATGTTGTCCATCGTGTTGGGCATGGAGCCGTGCTCGACCTGGGTCAGTGACTGCACGATGGCCAGGAACCTGTCGCCTTGGCCGGAGAACGAATAGACCGGGTCGTTCTCGGCGCCGATGTTGAGAATGTTGCCCTGGGCCCTGGCGAAAGGCGAGATGTAGGGGCTTGCGCCACCCACATAGGTGGCACCGGCATAGAAGCCGCCGAGGAAATGCCCGCTCTGGGCGTGCAGGCTGTTGGTGATCGCGCCGCCCAGGCTGTAGCCGCTGACCAGGATGTCCTCGCCGGTGAGCCCGTGAGCCATGCCGTACCGCTTGACCGCCGCGAGCACCGGTGCGTAGTCATGGACCAGCTTGCCATAGACCGTGTCGAACTCGTCCTGGAAATCGGACAGTGCGCTGGTGCCCAGGAACTGCACGTGCAGGCCGATCACCTGGCCGTCCAGATCGACTTTCTTGCGCACCGTCACCTGCGGCCCCTGCCAAGCGCCGCTGGTGGGCTGCAGGTCGGCGGCGAAGGTGAACGGTCCGCCGTTCCGGGGCCAGATCAGCTGCGCGCTGGCCGGCACGCCCAGCTCCGCGTGGTCGATGTTGACATAGGCATACCCCCGCGCGGCGTCGTCGGCGTAGTACCGGGAGTCGTGGAAGGAGACGGCGTCCAGCAGCACATCGCGGGTGTCCTCGCCGAAGAAGGTGGACACCAGCCGGGTCTCCCGGTGCACGAGGTTGATGGTGCCGTCCTCCACCAGCTTGACCACCCAGTTCAGCACATCGGGTACCGCCGCCACCACCGTCTTGGGCAGGTCGAACAGCAGCAGGTCGAGGATGCCGGCGACCTCCTTGAGGGTGTCGGTGACCGCAGTGGCACCGAAATGCCGTGCGTAGGTGTCGGCCAGGTCCGACAGGTTGCCCGCCGTGGCACCGCTGAGCGTGTTGGCGAGCGCGACGACCACGTCGGCGCCGCCGTCCAGGGTTTCGACCGCGGCCTTGGACAGGCCCAGCGTGAACGCGCGCACGCCCGGCACGAGCGCGTCCATGAAGTCGAGCGTGGCCTTGCCGGCCGGGCCGAGCGCGTCCACCGCCTTGACCGCGGAGCCCAGCAGGACCGCCGCCGTCTCCAGCCCCAGCTGGGTCACGGCCGCCGGCCATTCACCCGCGCGGACGCTGCCCTCGAACGCCAGCAGGGTGTGGCGCAGGTCATCGACGAGCCCGGCCACCACCCCGCGCAGTCGCCCGGCGGATTCGCCCACTCCCGCCAGCAGCTCCCGGCCGGCATCGCCCAGGCCGGTCACCGCCTGCCGGACCGCTTCGGCCGGGTTGTCCATCAGCCGCGCGACACTGACCGAGGTCGCGTCCAGCAGGGAAACCGTGCCTAGCCGCGTGCCCTGCAGCACCAGTTTGGAAGCCGTGGCGGCAGTGCCGACCACAGTGTCCGTCGCGCCGACGAGGAATTTCACCGGCTGGGCCACACCGTTCTTGACCAGGGTGTTGGCCCCCTCCCAGGCGAACGACAGCGCCTGCTCCGCCGCCGGGCTGACCTTGGCCACCGGATTGATCAGCCCGTGCCCGGTGGTGCGCAGCAGCTCCAGGCCGCCGCTGATCGCACCGTTCAGCCCGGCTGCGGTGGCATGGACGGTCTGGGCCGTCTGGCCCAGCGCCGCTTCCGCCAGCCCACCCGTTGTTTCCACCGCCTTGGTGGCAACCGTTGCCGCCAAGGCCACGGTCTTGCTGACCGCCTGGCTGGCCGCCTTGACCGGGGCGGTTGCCACTTTCCATACCTGTTTGAATAGACCCATGTTCGTCTCCCTGAATGTTGTGCCGGTTCGGGCTGGCCCGCTTCACGCCGCTGGCGCCAGAGGCCCGCTCCGGTGGGGGATTTCAGCAACCAGGCGCCCGGCAGCCATCGGTACTAACTCGTACCAAACGTCAGGCTTTGTTGAGAATGAGCTTTGTTTGAACTTTCCGCCCGCGCGGGCGATCAGTTGCCACAGTCATGTGGCAGCCACCTTTTTCCCTCCCCCGTCCGCGCCGCTGGGCGCTGTCCCTCACGCTGATGCTGCTGGCCGGCCTGGCGCTGCTCACCGGCTGCGCCACGCTGGACGAACGCCAGCGCGCCTGGATCTTCCAGCCCAGCGACCGCAGCTGGTCGCGCGGCGAGGCCGCGGCCGAGGGCATGGCGGAGGTCTGGATCGATTACGACTCCCGCGAGACCGGCCAGCCCGTGCGCCTGCACGGCCTGTGGGCGCCGCACCCTGACCAGGCCGACGCCCCGGTGCTGCTGTACCTGCACGGCGCGCGCTGGAACGTGGTGGGTTCGGCCTTTCGCATGCGGCGCATGCAGGAGCTGGGTTTTTCGGTGCTGGCGGTCGACTACCGGGGCTTCGGCAAGAGCAGCCAGGCGCTGCCGTCCGAGGCCATGGCACTGGAAGACGCCCGCGCCGCCTGGGACTGGCTGGCGCGCCAGCACCCGCAGCGCCAGCGCTTCATCTTCGGCCACTCGCTGGGCGGCGCCATCGCGGTGTCGCTGGCCGAGCAGGTGGCTGACGAGACCGGCACGCTGGTCGAAGGCACCTTCACCTCCATCGCCGACGTGGTCAGCACCTTCAAGTGGGGCTGGCTGCCGGTTTCGCCCCTCATCACGCAGCGTTTCGAGTCGGTCCGGCGGGTCGATCGCATCGGCTCGCCGCTGCTGGTGGTGCATGGCAGCGAAGACCGGCTGATCAGGCCCGAGCTGGGCCGGCGCCTGTTCGAGGCCGCCGCCGAGCCCAAGGCCTTCGTGCTGGTGGAGGGTGGCTCGCACCACAACACCAACAGCATCGGCCAGCCCCAGTACCGCGAGGCGCTGGCGCGGCTGTTCGGCGCGCCCTTCGGCACCCCGGTCGCGGCGCGCTGACGGGGGCGCCCCGAGCGGGTGGTCTGGTACGCTCGCGCGCATGTCCTCCCCCGCTTCCATGGCACCCGGCCTCGTGGTGCTCGTCCTGGCCCTGCTGCTGGGCCTGCAGCCCGTCACCACCGACCTCTACCTGCCCGCCCTGCCGGCCCTGACCGAGGGTTTCGGCGCGCCCATGGGCCAGGCCCAGCTCACGCTGACCGCGCTGCTGCTGGCGTTCGGCATCTCGCAGCTGGTCTGGGGGCCGCTGTCCGACCGCTTCGGCCGCCGCCCCATCCTGCTGTGGGGCCTGGGCGCCTATGTGGTGGCCTCCATCGCCGCCGCCTGGGCGCCCGGCATGGCGCTGCTCATCGTCTGGCGCACCGTGCAGGGCGTGGCCATGGGCGCGGCCGTGATGTGCGCGCGGGCGCTGGTGCGCGACCTCTACCAGCCGCTCGACGGCGCGCGCGTGATGTCCAAGGGCCTGAGCGGCCTGGGCGTGATCGCCTGCCTGTCCGCGCCGCTGGGCGGCGTGATCTCGGACGCCTTCGGCTGGCGCGCCGCGCTGCTGGCGCTGAGCGTGGCCGGCGCTGCCACGCTGGCGCTGATCGCCTGGCGCTTCGAGGAGACGCTGGCCGAGCGCAACCCGCGCGCGCTGCAGCCGGGCACGCTGCTGCGCACCTGGGCCGGCATCCTGCGCCACCCCACCTTCCTGAGCTACGCGCTGCTGGCCACCGCCTCCTATGGCGGCCTGTTCACCTTCCTGGCGGCGTCCTCCTTCGTCTTCATCGGCCTGCTGGGCCTGAGCAAGACCAGCTACGGCCTGGTGATGTTCGCGAACTCGTTCGTCTACATCCTGGGCACCATGGCCTGCCGCCGCCTGCTGCCGCACCTGGGCGTGCGGCGCACCGTGGGGCTGGCCGCGTTCTGCACGCTGGGCGCCGGCATGCTGCTGGTCGGCCTGCACCTGGCGGGCGTGCGCAACCTGTGGGCGCTGCTCGTGCCGTCGTGCCTGTACATGCTGGGCCACGGCGTGCACCAGCCCTGCGGCCAGAGCGGCGCCGTCGGCCCGTTTCCCCAGGCGGCCGGCGCCGCCTCTGCCATGAGCGGCTTCCTGATGATGGTGGGCGCCTTCGGCACCGGCGCCTGGCTGGGCGCCACGCTGCGCACCGGCCCCGACGCCAGCGCCTGGCCGCTGGTGCTGGGCATGGCTTTCTGGTGCGCGGTCATCGCCGGCACCGCCTGGACGCTGGTGCAGCGCTTCGGCGACGGCCGCGCCGGCCCGCAGCGGGTGTCCTCATGACCGCGCCGCGCTGGCTGGCGCTGGCCGGCCCCACCGCCAGCGGCAAGACCGCCGCCGCGCTCGCCATCGCGCAGCGCTGGCCGGTGGAGATCGTCAGCGTCGATTCGGCGCTGGTGTACCGGGGCATGGACATCGGCACCGCCAAGCCCAGCGCCGCCGAGCGCGCGGCCGTGCCGCACCACCTGATCGACATCCGCGACCCGCTGGAGAGCTACAGCGCCGCCGATTTCGCGCGCGACGCGCTGGCGCTGCTGCACGGCATCCACGCGCGCGGGCGCATCGCCCTGCTGGCGGGCGGCACCCTGCTGTATTTCAAGGCGCTGTTCGACGGCCTGGACGACCTGCCGCCCACCGACCCCGCGGTGCGCGCCGCCGTGGCCGCCGAGGCCCAGGCGCGCGGCTGGCCCGCGATGCACGCCGAGCTGGCCACGGTGGACCCTGCGGCCGCCGCCCGCCTCTCGCCCAACGACGCGCAGCGCGTCTCGCGCGCGCTGGAGGTGTTCCGCGCCAGCGGCCGGCCGCTGTCGGACTGGCACAGCGGCCGGCCCCGCACCGACTGGCCCCTGGCCAACGGCGCGCTGATCTCGCTGGAGCCGGCCGACCGCGCCTGGCTGCACACGCGCATCGCGCAGCGCTTCGACGCCATGCTGGCCGCCGGCTTCCTCGACGAGGTGCGTGCCCTGCGCGCGCGCGGCGACCTCACCCCCGGCCTGCCCAGCATGCGCTGCGTGGGCTACCGCCAGGCCTGGGAGGCCCTGGATCGCGGCGAGCCCGACAGCCGCGGCCTGGCCGACCTGCGCGACAAGGGCATCTTCGCCACCCGGCAACTGGCCAAGCGGCAGCTGACCTGGCTGCGCGGCATGGACACGCGCCGCGTGGTGGCCTGCGACGCGCCCGATGCGCTGGACCGGGTGCTGGCCCATGCGCAGGATGTGATCGGACCATGAACACACCCGTCGCCGAAGCGCTCGACCTCGCCAAGCGCTACGGCGGCGTGCCGGTGTTCGAGCACGTGTCGCTGGCGGTGCAGCCGGGCGAGTTCGTCGCCATCGTCGGCGAGTCGGGCGTGGGCAAATCCACCCTGCTCAACTGCCTGGCCGGCCTGGACGACTGGAGCGCCGGCAGCGTGCGCCTGTGCGGCCACGACCTGGGCCGCCTGGACGACAGCGCCCGCGCCACGCTGCGCCGCGAGGCCGTGGGCTTCGTGTTCCAGGCCTTCCACGTGCTGCCACACCTGGACGTGGCGCAGAACGTGGCCCTGCCGCTGCTGCTGCTGGGCCGGCCCGATGCCGCGCGCGTCGCACACCTGCTGGACGCCGTGGGCCTGCACGGCCTGGGCGAGCGCCTGCCGCAGCAGCTGTCGGGCGGGCAGCTTCAGCGCGTGGCCATCGCCCGCGCGCTGGTGCACCGGCCCCGCCTGCTGCTGGCCGACGAGCCCACCGGCAACCTGGACCCCGCCACCGCCGCGCAGGTGATGGACCTGCTGGTGGCGCAGACGCGCGAACACGGCGCCGCGCTGGTGCTGGTCACGCATTCGGACGTGGCGGCGCGGCGGGCAGACCGGGTGCTGCACCTTTCGGCCCGTGGCATCGAGTGAACGCCCTGCTGCGCACCTTCTCCTGGCAGGAGGCCCGCCACCACCCCTGGCGCACCGCCACGGCCGTGGTGGCGGTGATGCTGGGCGTGGCGCTGGCTTTCGCGGTGCAGCTGATCAACGCCTCGGCGCTGGCCGAGTTCGGGCAGGCGGTGTCGGCCGTGAACGGCCAGCCCGACCTGCAGCTGCGCGCGCGCCGGGGCCAGGCCGACGATGCCCTGCTGGACCGGCTGGCCGCGCACCCCGCCGTGGCCGTGGCCAGCCCGGTGCTGGAACTCAGCACCTACGCGCTGGCCGCTGACGGCAAACGCCTGCCGCTGCGCGTGCTGGGCGTGGATGCGCTCACCATCGCGGCGGTGGCGCCCACGCTGATGCCCGCCCTGGCCGATGGCGAGAACGGCAACCGGCTGGACCTGTTCGCGCCCGACGCCCTGTTCCTCAACCCCGCCGCGCGGCTCGCGCTGGGCTCACCCGCCACGGCGGCGCTGCAGCACGGCAGCGGCACGCGCGGCTGGCGCGTGGCCGGCACGGTGCAGGCCCCTGGCGAACCGCTGGCGGTGACGGACATCGCCGCCGCGCAGGACGCCTTCGGGCGCCTGGGCCGCATCAGCCGCATCGACCTGCGGCTGCGCCCCGGCGCCGACACCGCCGCGCTGCGCGCCGAACTCGCGCGCGAGGCCGGCTGGCTGGTGGCCACGCCCGAAGCCAGCGGCGAGCGGGTCAGCAACCTCTCGCGCGCCTACCGCGTGAACCTGACCGTGCTGGCGCTGGTGGCGCTGTTCACCGGCGCCTTTCTGGTCTATTCGGTGGTGAGCCTGGGCGTGGCCAAACGCGCGCCGCAGTTCGCGCTGCTGGGCGTGCTGGGGCTGGACGCGCGGGCCCGCGCGCGGCTGGTGCTGGCCGAATCGGCGCTGCTGGGCCTGCTGGGCAGCGCGCTCGGCCTGGCCCTGGGCACCGCCCTGGCCGCGCTGGCGCTGCGCCTGCTGGGCGGCGACCTGGGCGGCGGCTACTTCAGCGGCGTGGCGCCCACGCTGCGTTTCGATGCCGGCAGCGCCGCGCTCTACGGCGCTTTGGGCGTGGCGGCGGCGGCGCTGGGCGGCTGGTGGCCCGCGCGCGCCGTGGCGCGGCTGGCGCCCGCGCAGGCCCTCAAGGGGCTGAACGCGCTGGCCCGCCCGCTGGCCTGGCGGCGCGAGCTGGCCGGGGGGCTGGGCGCCCTCGGGCTGGCGGCGCTGCTCGCCTTCGCGCCGCCCGTGGCAGGCCTGCCGGTGGCGGCCTACCTGGCCGTGGGCCTGCTGCTGGTGGGCGGCATCGTGCTGCTGCCGCCGCTGCTGCGCGCGCTGCTGTCGGGGCTGGCGCCCCATGTGGCGCACCGCGCGCTGCCGCAGCTGGCGCTGGAACGCGCGCGCCGCGTGCCCGAGGCCGCCACGGTTGCCACCAGCGGCGTGGTGGCGGCGCTGGCGCTGTCGGTGGCGCTCACGGTGATGGTGGCGAGCTTTCGCGACTCGGTCACGCGCTGGCTGGACGTGGTGCTGCCCGCGCCGCTGTACCTGCGCACCGCCGCCAGCGCCGCCGCCGGCGACAGCGCCTGGCTGGAACCGGCGCTGGTGGACGCCATCGCCGCCCTGCCCGGCGTGGCCCGCGTCGCGCGCCAGCGCAACCTGGCGCTGCAGCTCGCGCCCGAGCGGGCGCCCGTGACGCTGATGGGCCGCGAGTGGGCCGACGCCGCCCAGAGCCTGCCGCTGGTGGGCGCCACCGCCCCCGTGCCGCCCGGCACCACGGCCATCTACGCCAGCGAGGCGCTGGCCGACCTGTACGGCGCCCGCGTGGGCCAGCCCTTCGCGCCGCTGGCGCAGGCGCTGGGCCAGCCGGCCGGCCACTTCGTGGTGGCCGGCGTGTGGCGCGACTACGCACGCCAGCACGGCTCCATCGCCATCGCACTGTCCGATCTGGAAGCCCGGCTGGGCGAGCGGCGCGTGAACGAGCTGCAGCTGCACCTGGCACCCGGCGCCGACAGCGGCGCGGTGCTGCAGGCGCTGCGCGCGCTGCTGCGCGAGCGCGGCGCCGAACCGCTGGTGGACATCGCCTCGGCCGACGCGCTGCGCGCGACCTCGCTGCGCATCTTCGACCGCAGCTTCGCCGTCACCTACTGGCTGCAGGCCGTGGCCATCGCCATCGGCCTGTTCGGCGTGGCGGCCAGCTTCAGCGCGCAGGCACTGGCGCGGCGGCGCGAGTTCGGGCTGCTGGCGCACCTGGGCCTCACCCGCACCCAGGTGCTGAAACTCGCCGGGGCCGAAGGCGCGGTGGCCGCCACCGTGGGCGCGCTGGCCGGGCTGGGGCTGGGCCTGGCGGTCAGCCTGGTGCTGGTGCACGTGGTCAACCCGCAGAGCTTTCACTGGACCATGGACCTGGTGCTGCCGTGGCCGCGCCTGCTGGTGCTGTGCGCAGCGGTGGTGCTGGCCGGCACCGCCACCGCGTGGCTGGCCAGCCGCGCCGCCGCCAGTCGGGACGCAGTGCTCGCGGTCAAGGACGATTGGTAACCTGTGGTCATGAGCCTCTCGCGCCGCTCGCTGCTCCAGATCGCCTCGCTGGCAACCGCCACCCATGGCCTGCCGGCACACGCCCTGCCGGCCCGCACGCTGCGCTTCCCGCGCGACCACGGCGCCCACCCCGAGCTGCGCACCGAGTGGTGGTACCTGACCGGCCAGGCCACCGACGCGACGGGCCGGCTGTTCGGCTTCCAGATCACCTTCTTCCGCAGCCGCGTGGACGAGGCCCAGGCGCTGCAGAGCCGGCTGGCCGCGCGGCAGCTGCTGTTCGCGCACGCGGCCATCACCGACGTGGCCGGCCAGCGCCTGCTGCACGACCAGCGCCTCGCGCGCTGGAACGGCCAGCCCGGCACGCGGCCGCACTTTGCCGCGCTGGACGACACCCACGTCGCCATCGGCGACTGGCAGCTCAGGCGCCACCCCGACGGCCGCTACGCCGCGCAAGCCGCCGGCGACGCGCTGGCGCTGGACCTCACCGCCACGCCCACGCAGGCCGTGCTGCTGCAAGGCGAGCAGGGCCTGAGCCGCAAGGGCCCGGACGCGAGCCAGGCCAGCTACTACTACAGCCAGCCCCAGCTGGCCGTGGCCGGCACGCTGACCCTGGGCCGCGACACGCTGCGCGTGAGCGGCAAGGCCTGGCTGGACCACGAATGGAGCGAAGCCCTGATGCACCGCGACGCCGTGGGCTGGGACTGGTTCGGCATGAACCTGGACGACGGCCACAGCGTCACCGCCTTCCGGCTGCGCCGCGCCGACGGCAGCCCGCTGTGGGCCGGCGGCTCCTTCCGCACCCGCGAGGGCGGCGACCGGCCGGGCGGCGGCGGGCCAGGCAGCGTCTACCGCTTCAGCCCCGGCGAGGTGGATTTCCAGCCCCGCCGCCACTGGACCAGCCCGCTGACCGGCGCGCGCTACCCGGTCGAATGGGTGGTGCGCACGCCGGCCGACTTCTACACCGTGCGCGCGCTGGTGGACGCGCAGGAGCTGGACAGCCGGGCCAGCACCGGCACCGTGTACTGGGAGGGCCTGTCCGACCTGCTGGACAGCAACGGCCGCCGCGTGGGCCGCGGCTACCTCGAGATGACGGGCTACGCGCGCCGCCTGCGCCTGTAGCCCTACACCGGCATGCCCCAGTGTGGTGCGGCATGATCGGGAATATGAACCGATTGCTGACCGGGCTGGTCATGACCGCCCTGCTGGCCGCCGCCACGATGGCCGCCAACGCCCAACCCCGCTTCGAAAACACCCTGTCCGAACGCCTGCGCGCCTGCACCGTCTGCCACGGCGACCAGGGCCGCGCCGGCCCCGACGGCTACTACCCCCGCCTGGCCGGCAAACCCGCCGGCTACCTCTACAACCAGATGCTCAACTTCCGCGACGGTCGCCGCCACTACCGCCTGATGGGCCAGCTGATGGAGCCGCTGAGCGACGCCTACCTGTGGGAGATCGCCCACTACTTTGCGGACATGGACCTGCCCTACCCCGCGCCCAGCCCGGTCAACGCCACCGCCGCCCAGCGCGCGCGCGGCGAACAGCTGGCGCGCCACGGCGACGCAGCGCGCGGCGTCCCCTCGTGCGCCGCCTGCCACGGCGAAACACTGACCGGCCGCCTGCCCCACGTGCCCGGCCTGCTGGGCCTGCCGCGCGACTACCTCAACGGCCAGCTCGGCGCCTGGCGCACCGGCCAGCGCCGCGCCCACGCGCCCGACTGCATGGCCCGCATCGCCCGCCAGCTGGGCGACGACGACGTGGCCGCCGTGACCGGCTGGCTGGCCAGCCAGCCCGTGCCCCCCGGCGCCAAGCCGGGCAACGCCGCGCCGCTGCCGTCCGACCTGGCCTGCGGCAGCGCCGTGCCGCCCACGGCCGCCGCCACGGCAGGAGGCCGGCCATGAAACGCGCCCTGCTGATGCTGGCCGCGCTGGTGGCCGTGGCCGCCGCCTGGGTGTGGCAGGCCAACCGCTACGACGCCACGCTGAGCGACAGCCCCGCCACCGTGCCCGCCAGCCCCGACACCGTGGAGCGCGGCCGTGCCCTCGCCACCCTGGGCAACTGCCAGACCTGCCACACCCCGCGCGGCGGCACGCCCTACGCCGGCGGGCGCGGCATACCCACGCCCTTCGGCACCGTGTTCGCCGGCAACCTCACGCCCCACCCCGAACACGGCATCGGCCGCTGGACCAGCGGCGACTTCTGGCGCGCGCTGCACCACGGCCAGTCGCGCGACGGCCGGCTGCTCTACCCTGCCTTTCCGTACAACAACACCACGCAGATCAGCCGCGAGGACTCGGACGCGCTGTTCCACTACCTGCAAAGCCTGCCCCCGGCCGACCAGCACAACCGCCCCCACGAGCTGGACTGGCCCTACAGCAGCCAGGCCGCGCTGGCGGTGTGGCGCGCGCTCTACTTCAGCCCCGCCCCCTACCGGCCCGACGCCACGCAGAGCGCCGAATGGAACCGGGGCGCCTACCTGGTGCAGGGCCTGGCCCACTGCAGCGCCTGCCACGCGCCGCGCAACGCCCTGGGCGCCAACCGCAACATGCTGGACCTGGCCGGCGGCCTGATCCCGCTGCAGAACTGGTACGCCCCCTCGCTGGCCGCGCCACACGAGGCCGGCCTGCAAGACTGGCCGCTGGAACAGATCGTGGCGCTGTTCCGCGACGGCCGCGCCGCCGGCGCCCAGGTGAGCGGCCCCATGGCCGAGGTGGTGCAGCACAGCACCCGGCACTGGCCCGAAGCCGACCTGCAGGCCATGGCGCAGTACCTGAAGGCCCTGCCGCGCAGCCCCACCCCTGCCCCCGACACCCAGGCCCGCCCCGCCGTGCCGCCCGCCCAGGCCCGCCTGGGCGCCGAGCTGTACCAGCAGCAATGCGCCCAATGCCACGGCGAAAAAGGCGAAGGCGTGCCCGGCGCCTGGCCCCCGCTGGCCGGCAACCGCGCCGTCACCCTCGCCTCGCCCGCCAACCTCGTCCAGGTCGTGCTCAACGGCGGCTTCGGCCCCTCCACCGAAGGCAACCCCCGCCCCTTCGGCATGCCGCCCTTCGTGCTCGACCTGACCGACGCCGAAATCGCCGCCGTGCTCACCCACCTGCGCACGCAGTGGGGCCACAATGCCGCACCCGTCAGCGAACTCGACGTGCTGCAACTGCGCGGCACCGCTGCGCGCTGAACACCTCATATATAGAGCGATGCGCCTCAACCTCATCTACGCCCGCGCCGCCAACGGCATCATCGGCAAGGACAACACCCTGCCCTGGCACCTGCCGGAAGACATGGCCCACTTCAAGCGCCACACCGGCGGCTGCCCCGTCATCATGGGCCGCAAGACCTGGGA
>CAMLQP010000053.1 GCA_946482115.1 uncultured Comamonadaceae bacterium | reverse complement strand
AGACCTTCATCGAGGTCTACCTCGAGGACTACCACGTCGGCCCCTTCCACCCGGGGCTCGGCAACTTCGTCACCTGCGACGACCTGCGCTGGGAGTTCAAGCCCGAGTTCTCGGTGCAGACCGTGGGGGCGCAGAACCTGCTGGCCCAGGCGGGCAGCCCGGTCTACGAACGCTGGCACAGGCAGCTCATGCAGTACCGCAACGGCGAGCTGCCCGCGCATGGCGCCATCTGGCTGACCTACTACCCGCACATCATGGTGGAGTGGTACCCGCACGTGCTGACGGTTTCCACGCTGCACCCCATCAGCGTGGACAAGACGCTCAACACGGTGGAGTTCTACTATCCCGAGGACATCGCCGCCTTCGAGCGAGAGTTCGTCGAGGCGCAGCGCGCGGCCTACATGGAAACCTGCGTCGAGGACGACGAGATCGCCGAGCGCATGGATGCGGGCCGCAAGGCCCTGTACCGGCGCGGCGTGAACGAGGCCGGTCCCTACCAGAGCCCGATGGAAGACGGCATGCAGCACTTCCACGAGTGGTACCGCCGGCAGATGGGCAAGACGACTTGACCCGCGCCGCCGCGGAGCGTGGGGGCGACTGAACATGCAAGCCCTGTGGATGCTGCTGGCGTCGCTGTTCTTCGCCACCATGGGGGTGTGCGTCAAGTTCGCCGCCGCCCATTTCAACAGCTTCGAGATCGTGGCCTACCGGGGCCTGTTCGGCTTGGTCTTCCTGGCCGGGCTGGCGCGCGTGCGCGGCACCAGCCTGGGCACCCAGGTGCCGCTGATGCACCTGTGGCGCAGCATCATCGGCGTGATCTCGCTGCTGGCCTGGTTCTACGCCATCGGCCACCTGCCGCTGGCCACGGCGATGACGCTCAACTACATGAGCAGCGTCTGGATCGGTGCCTTCCTGATCGGCGGCGCGCTGCTGCTGCAAAGACGCGCCGAACCCGTGCGGCAGCAGACACCGCTGTTCCTGGCCGTGCTGGGCGGCTTCGCGGGCGTGGCGCTGGTGCTGCAGCCTTCGTTCACGCCCGAGATGGCGGTGCCCGCCATGGTGGGCCTGCTCTCGGGCCTGACCGCCGCGCTGGCCTACCTGCAGGTGGCCGCGCTCGCGCGGGTAGGCGAACCCGAGGTGCGCACGGTGTTCTATTTCTCGCTCGCTGCCGTCGTCGTCGGCGCGGTGGGCTCCTGGCCGCTGGGCTACAGCCCGCTGGACGGCTGGCACGTGCTGTGGCTGCTGCCCATCGGTCTGCTGGCCGTGCTGGGCCAGCTTTGCATGACGCGCGCCTACACACGCGGCGCCACGCTGGTGGTGGCCAACCTGCAGTATTCGGGCATCGTGTTCGCGGCCATCTACAGCCTGCTCATCTTCGGCGACCACATCCCGCCGCTGGGGTGGCTGGGCATGGGCCTGATCATCGCCTGCGGCATCGCCGCCACCGCGCTGCGCGAGCGCGCCGTCCCCAACGCCCCGGCCGAGGAGCACTCATGAACTTCACCACGCTGATCACCGCCACCGGACTGCAGGGCCTGCTGGCCAGCGGCCGGCCCGTGGCCGTCTTCGACTGCAGTTTCGAACTGATGAAACCCGAAGCCGGCGAAGCCCAGTACGCCGAAGGCCACATCCCCGGCGCGCGCTACGCCCACCTGGACCGCGACCTCAGCGACAAGACCGGCGCTGCCGGCGCCGCGTCAGGCGGACGCCATCCGCTGCCCGCGCGCGCGACATTCGCCGCCTGGCTGGCCCACAGGGGCGTGGGCGACGACACCCAGGTCGTGGTCTACGACCGCCAGGGCGCCAACTACTGCGGCCGTCTGTGGTGGATGCTCAAGTGGTGCGGCCACGAGGCCGTGGCGGTGCTGGACGGCGGCTGGCAAGCCTGGCTGGCGGCTGGCGGCGCCACAGCCACCGGCGCGGACACCGCCGCCCCGGCGCCCCGCACCTTCACGCTGCGCGAGCCGGCCGCGCGCCTGGTGGGCGCGCAGGAGCTGGCCCGCCAGCTCGGCACGGCCGCCGTGCTCGATGCCCGCGCCGCGCCGCGCTTTCGTGGCGAGGTCGAGCCGCTGGATCCGGTCGCGGGCCACATCCCCGGCGCACTCAACCGCCCTTTCACCGACAACATCGGCCCGGACGGCCGCTTCAAGCCGGCCGACCAGCTCAGGCGCGAATTCACCGCCCTGCTCGGCGACCGCGACCCACACAGGGTGGTGCACCACTGCGGCAGCGGCGTCAGCGCCATACCCAACCTGCTGGGCATGGAAATCGCCGGCCTGGGCCGCGCCGCGCTGTTCGCCGGCAGCTGGAGCGAGTGGTCCAACACGCCGGGCCTGCCGGTTGCCAGAGGCTGAAAGGCGCCGCCGCGCGCCCACCGGTCCGGGGACGGCGGGTGTCGCCTTCTCCGCGTGAGGACTGCAGCTGCCGCGGCCCGGCGGCTCAATGCGCCAGGCTGCTCACCAGCGTGACCAGCGCAATGCCGGCCAGCAGCCAGGCCACCTGGGCCACGGTCTCGCGCAGGCCCAGCTTCTTCTGCAGCTGCGGAATCAGGTCGGCCAGCGCCACGTAGACAAAGCTGCTGGACGCCGCGACCAGGAAGTACGGCAGCCAGTCCTGCAGTTGCGACAGCAGCCCGTAACCGGCCAGGCCGCCGGCCACCGTCACCGTGCCGGCCAATGACACCTTGACCAGGGCCGCCCGCTGCGTGCCCGAGGTCTGGCGCAGCACGATCAGATCGCCCATGTGGTGTGGCACCTCGTGCGCCAGCACCGCCAGCGCCGCCACCACGCCCAGGCGCATGTCGGCCATGAAGGCCGAAGCGATCAGGATGCCGTCGCCGAAAGCGTGCACGCTGTCGCCGGCCAGCACCGCCCAGCCGCCGCTGCGCGGCGTGCCGTGGTCATCCGCAGGGTGATGGTGATGATGGGCATGTCCATGGTCATGATCGTTGTGGTCGCTCTCATGGCCGTGCTCGTGCCCGTGGTGCCACAGCTCGGCCTTGTCGAGCAGGAAGAAGAACACCAGACCCGCCAGCAGCAGCGCGAACAGCTCGTGCGCTCCGGCATCGCTGTTGAAGGCCTCGGGCAGCAGGTGCATGAAGGCCGTGGCCAGCAGCGCGCCGGCCGCCAGGCTCAGCATGTGCTGGGTGAAGCGCCCCAGCATCGCAAAACTCAGCACCGCCGCCAGCCACACGCTGCCGATACCGGCCAGCAGGGTGCCGATCACGATGGCCACCATTTCAAAGGTCATAAGCCCGTCCTGAAATCCCGCACGCAAAAAAAGCCACCCGTGGGCGGCTTGTTGTCCCGCTCCCGGCCCTCAGGCCGCGCCGTGCGCCTTGAACCACGCCAGCGCCTGGCGCCAGCCGTCCTCGGCCGCCGCCTGGCGGAAGGTGGGACGGTAGTCGGCATGGAAGGCATGGGGCGCGTCCGGGTAGACCACGAACCGGGACGCCCGGGCGGCGGGGGAACCGCTCGCCAAGGCTGTTTTCATCTTATCAACCGTGTCAAGGGGTATGCCGGTGTCGGCAGCCCCATACAGGCCCAGCACCGGCGCCTTGAGCTGGGCCGCCAGGTCCACCGGGTGGCGCGGGGCGAGCGGCGTGGCGTCGCCCACCAGCCGGCCGTACCAGGCCACCGCCGCCTTCAGGCCACTCTGGTGCGCGGCGTAGAGCCAGGTCTGGCGCCCGCCCCAGCAAAAGCCGGTGACGGCGGCGCGGCTGACATCGCCGCCGTTGGCGGCCGCCCACTTCAGGCAGGCGTCCAGATCGCCCATGACCTGGGCATCGGGCACCTTGGCAATCACTTCGGACATCAGCTTGGCCATCTCGCTGTAGCTCTGCGGATCGCCCTGGCGCATGAACAGCTCGGGCGCCAGCGCCAGATAGCCCGCCCTGGCGAAGCGGCGCGCGGTATCGGCGATGTACTCGTGCACGCCGAAGATCTCGGACAGCACCAGGACCACAGGCAGGCCGGTGCGCCCGGCCGGCGCGGCGCGATAGACCGGCATGGAAAAGCCGTTCACGTCCACGGTGACCTCACCCACGGTCAGGCCATCGGACGGGGTGCGGATGGCGTTCTGGGCCAGCACGGGCCAGGCGGCTGCGGCGTAACCGACACCGAGCGCGGCCCTGAGGGCCTGGCGGCGGGACGGCGGCTGGGCATCGGGTCCGGCCGCGAGCAGCGCATGGCCATCGCGGTGCAGATCGTCGTTGAACATGGTGTGTCTCCGGTGGGGGTGGCTTGCTACACTGGCCGCCTCATCGAGCAGGCCCGGACATCATGCACGAATCCCTTTCGCCGCGCCGCTGGGCGGTTTTCACACTGGCCCTGGTTCTCGCCGCCTGCGGCACGCCCGTGGATCTCGGCCCGGGCAGCACGCCAGCTCCGCAGGCTGCCAGCGGCACCCGCCTGGCCTACAGCGGCGGCACCCTGGTGGTGAGCCGTTCGGGCGCGAGCTGCCAGATACGCATCGAGGGCGAGATCAATGGCAACACCGGCAACCGGCTGCACCAGGCCTTCGCCGAACTCGACCGCAGCCCCTGCCGCGACAAGACCGTGGTGCTCGCCGTCAGCCACGGCGAGGTCGGCAGCGCCATCACCGTGGGATCCATGCTGCGCAACCGCGATTTCCGCACCCGCGTGGCGGCCGGCAACGCCTGCCTCACGCCCTGTTGGCTGGTGTTCGTCGGCGGTGTGGAGCGCCAGCTGGAGCCTGGCGCGCGCATCGGCTTCTCGCAGGTGCCGCCCGACGAAGACCCGGGCCGCAACCGCCGCTGCGAGACCGAACTGAGCCGCGCCCAGGCCCTGACGCTCACCCGCTACCTGCGTGCCATGCTGCCGCCGGCACCGTCCAGCGCGCTGTTCCAGCGCCTCGCGGTGGCGGACTGCCGCAGCACGGTCTACTGGGGTGCGGCCGAAGCCCAGGCCAACGGGGTGCTGGGTAGCGGCAGCCCGATGTGACGCCCCGCCGCCGGGCAGCCCCAAGGCGAGGCAGCCCCCTCGGGGGGCAGCGACCCGCACGCCGTGGGGGAGCGTGGGGGCCCGACGGTCTTCAGTGGGCCTGGTCCCAGTTGGGACCCACGCCCACTTCAGCCAGAAGCGGCACACGCAGCTCGGCAACCCCCGCCATCAGGCGCGGGATCTCGGACTTCACCCAGTCCACCTCGGCCTCGGGCAGCTCGAACACCAGTTCATCGTGCACCTGCATGATCATCTTGACCTGCGGCCGTTGCTCATCCAGCACGCGCTGCACGGCGTTCATGCTGAGCTTGATCAGATCGGCCGCGGTGCCCTGCATGGGCGCATTGATGGCGGCGCGCTCCAGGCCGGCGAGCTGCGCGCCCTTGGCCGTCTGGATGCCCGCCAGCTGCAGCCGGCGGCCGAACACGGTTTCGACGTAACCCTGCTTCCTTGCCGTTTCGCGCGTGGACTCCATGTACTGCTTCACGCCCGGGTAACGGTCGAAATAGCGCGTGATGTAGTTCTTGGCCGCGGTGTTGTCTATGCCCAGGTTGCGCGCCAGGCCGAAGGCGCTCATGCCGTAGATCAGGCCGAAATTGATGACCTTGGCGTAGCGTCGCTGCTCGCTGCTGACCTGGTCCACCGGCACGCCGAACACCTCGGCCGCGGTGGCGCGGTGCACGTCCAGGCCGTCATGGAAGGCCTTGAGCAGCGCGGCGTCGTTGCTGATGTGGGCCATGATGCGCAGCTCGATCTGGCTGTAGTCGGCACTGGCGATCACATGGCCTGGCGCGGCGACGAAGGCCTCGCGCACGCGCCGGCCCTCGGCGGTGCGGATGGGAATGTTCTGCAGGTTGGGGTCGTTGCTCGACAGTCGCCCGGTGACGGCCACCGCCTGCGCGTAGTGGGTGTGGACGCGGCCGGTTCGCGGCAACGCCAGCTGGGCCAGCTTGTCGGTGTAGGTGCCCTTGAGCTTGGACAGGCTGCGGTGCTCCAGCAGCTTGGCCGGCAGCGGGTAGTCCTCGGCCAGCTTCTCCAGCACCTCCTCGTCGGTGCTGCGGGCGCCGGTGGCGGTCTTCTTCACGACCGGCATGCCCAGCTTGTCGAAGAAGATCTCGCCGAGCTGTTTGGGGCTGCTCAGGTTGAAGGGCTGGCCCGCGATCTCATAGGCCTCGGCTTCCAGCTGCAGGATGCGCTGGCCCAGTTCGTGGCTCTGCTTCGCCAACGTGGGTGCGTCGATCAGCACGCCGTTGCGCTCCACGCGGTAGAGGGTTTCGCTGCTGGCAATCTCGAGTTCGTAGATGAAGCGCAGCCTGTCATCGGCCTCGATCTGCGGCCACAGGGCCCGGTGCACGTCCAGGGTCTGGTCCGAATCCTCGCAGGAATACTCGGCCGCGCGCGCGATGTCCACCTGCTCGAAGCCGATCTGGCTCGCGCCCTTGCCGCACAGGTCTTCGTAGCTGATGCCGCTGCGCCCCAGGTGGCGCTGGGCCAGGCTTTCCAGCCCATGGGGCATGTGGGCTTCCAGCACGTAGCTCTGCAGCATGGTGTCATGCGCGTAGCCCTGCACCTCGATGCCGTGGTTGGCGAAGACGTGGCGGTCGTACTTGACGTGCTGGCCCAGCTTTTTCGCCCTCGGATCCTCCAGCCAGGGCCTGAGCCTTGCCAACACCTCGTCGCGCGGCAGCTGCTCGGGCGCGCCGGGGTAGCGGTGCGTGAGTGGGACATAGGCCGCCGCGCCAGGCTCCACGCTGAAGGAGATGCCGACGATCTCGGCCACCATCTCGTCGATCGACGTGGTCTCGGTATCCAGCGCCACCAGCTCGGCTGCCTGCAGCTTCGCCAGCCAGGCGTCGAACGCCACCCAGGTCAGGATGGTGTCGTAGGCCAGCGTGCGGTCGCGCCCGGGCATCGTCGCCGCCACGGGTTCGTCGAACAGGCCCGGCGTGGCGGGTGCTCCCGGTGCCGGCGGCGCGGTGGCGGGTGCGGCCTCCCCCTCGCCCAGGGCCTTGGCCAGCCCCTTGAAGCCATACCTGACGTAGAACTCGCGCAGCGGCCCGGTATCGCTCGCGCGCGCGGCCAGGGCATCCAGCGCGGGCAGCCCGTCCACCCAACCGGTCAGGTCGCAGTCGGTCTTGATGGTCAGCAGGCTGCGGCCCGTGGGCAGCCAGTCCAGGCTGTTGCGCAGGTTCTCGCCGACCACTCCCTTGACGTTCGAGGCGTTGTCCACCACACCCTGCAGCGAGCCGTACTCCTTCAGCAGCTTGACAGCGGTCTTGGGACCAACCTTGGGCACGCCGGGCACGTTGTCCACCGCGTCGCCCACCAGGGTCTGGTAGTCCAGCATCAGGTTCGCGGGCACGCCGAACTCGGCCTCCACGCCGGCCAGGTCGCGCTTCTTGCCGGACATGGTGTCGATGATGGTGATGCGCTCGTTGACGAGCTGGGTCAGGTCCTTGTCGCCGCTGGAGATGATCACCTGGACGCCCTGGTTCGCCGCGGTCACGGCCAGCGTGCCGATCACGTCGTCGGCCTCGACGCCGGGCACGTCCAGGACCGTCCAGCCCAGGTGGCGCACCACCTCGTGGATGGGCGCGATCTGGCTGCGCAGGTCGTCGGGCATCGGATCGCGGTGGGCCTTGTACTCGGGGTAGATGGCGTCACGGAAGGTCGGTCCCTTGGCATCGAACACGCAGGCGATGTAGTCGGCCGGGTACTCCTTGCGCAGCGCCTGCACCATGTTGATCAGGATACGGATGGCGCCGGTCTTCTGCACCGTGCCGTCGGGCAAGGTGGTCGACATGGTCTCGCCGCCGGCAAAAAACGCACGATAGAGGTAGCTGGATCCGTCCACCAGCACCAGGGTTTTGGGGCTTGCACTCATGCCGGCATTGTCGGGCCTAAAATGGGGCCATGTTCAAGCCCATCGCCCCCTTCCTGCTCGTGCTGGCCGGCGCCGCCTCGGCCCAGACGCCGGCTGCGGCCCCGACGAAGCCCGAGCCGCCCAAGTCCGTGGAACAGCGCACCGAGCGCATCGTCCACATGGACGGCGGCAGCCGCGTGGAGGAACTGCGCGTGGGCGGTGAAACCCGCCGCATCGACGTGGAGACCCGTGGTGTGGTGCCGGGCTACCAGGTCGCCCCGCAGACCGGCAACCAGGCGCCCGATGCGGGCCTGGGCTCCCGGGCCGGCGGTGCAGGCCGCAGCAGCTGGCGCCTGCTGAACTTCTGACATGGCGGTTTTCACCGAGGTCGGCGAATCCCAGGCCGCCGAGCTGCTCGGTCGCCTGGGCCTGGGCCAGCTGGCCGGACTCAAGGGCATACAGGGCGGCATCGAGAACACCAATTACTTCGTCAGCGCCGAACACGACGGCGTCCGCCACGAGTACGTGCTGACGCTGTTCGAGCGCCTCACGCACGAGCAGCTGCCCTACTACCTGCACCTCATGCGCCACCTCGCGGCGCACGGCATCCCGGTGCCCGATCCGCAGGCCGACGCCCAGGGCGAGATCCTGCACACCGTCTGCGGCAAACCCGCCGCGCTGGTCAACCGGCTGGCGGGCCGTAGCGAGCTGGCCCCCGGCCCCGACCACTGCGCCCAGCTGGGCGCCATGCTGGCCCGCCTGCACCTGGCCGCGCGCGATTACACCCGCCAGCAGCCCAACCTGCGCGGCCTGGCCTGGTGGAACGAAACCGTGCCCGTGGTGCTGCCCCACCTCGCGCCCGAGCAGGCCAGCCTGCTGCGCGGCGAACTGGCCTACCAGAACCACGTGGCCGCCAGCAGCGCCTACGCCGCCCTGCCGCGCGGACCGGTGCATGCCGACCTGTTCCGCGACAACGCCATGTTCGAGGATGGCCGGCTCAGCGGCCTGTTCGACTTCTATTTCGCCGGCAACGACACCTGGCTGTTCGACCTGGCCGTCTGCCTGAACGACTGGTGCGTGGACCTGCCAACCGGCGTTCACGACGGCAGCCGCGCCCGGGCGCTGCTCGACGCCTACCAGTCGGTGCGCCCGCTGGGCGCCGCCGAACGCCGCCTGCTGCCCGCCATGCTGCGCGCGGGGGCGTTGCGTTTCTGGATCTCGAGGCTATGGGATTTCCACCTCCCGCGCGAAGCCAGCATGCTCCAGCCCCACGATCCGACCCATTTCGAGCGCGTGCTGCGCGAGCGCGTGAACCAGCCGGTGCAGATGCCGGTGCCGCTGCCGGCCCGGTCTGCCGCGGCCTCGGAAGCCGCCGCATGAAGCTCAACCTCGTTCCCGCCCCAACCGGCCTGGCCTGGGTCCGACAGGGTGTGTCCACCTTCTTCCGCCAGCCGCTGGCTTTGTCGGGGCTGTTCTTCATGTACCTGGCAGCGGCCACGCTGCTGTCGGCCCTGCCGGTGGTCGGCACCTTCCTGGCCCTGGCCCTGGTGCCGGCGCTCACACTGGGCCTGATGGCCGCCACGCAGGAGGCCACGCGCGGCAAGTTCCCCATGCCCACGCTGCTGCTCAGCGCCTTTCGCGCCGGCCGCGAGCGGCTGCGCGGCATGCTGGTGCTGGGTGCGTTTTATGTGGCGGCATGCCTGCTGGTCACGCTGGCGGCCGATGTGGTGGCGCCACCGCCCGCGGGCACCGGCGAGCTGACGCCCGAGCTGCTGCAGTCCGACGCTTTCCGCTCGCACTACCTGGCCACGATGGCGCTCTACCTGCCGGTGTCCATGCTGTTCTGGCACGCGCCGGCGCTGGTGCACTGGCATGGCGTGTCGCCAGCCAAGAGCCTGTTCTTCAGCATCACCGCGTGCTGGCGCAACAAGGCCGCGATGGTGGTCTATGGCCTGGGCTGGCTCGCCATCTTCCTGGCGGCGGGCCTGGTGGTGACGCTGTTCGCCTCGCTGATCGGCAGCCCGCAGGTGGTGGGCATCGCCATGTTCCCCACGGCGCTGTTCATGGCGTCGATGTTCTTCGCCTCCATCTACTTCAGCTTCCGCGACAGCTTCATCGCGGACGAGGCCACCACAACCTAGTCACTCTATCGGGGTGAGCTTGGCCACGGACAGGGCCAGCCACTTCACGCCGTGGCGCGCGAAACTCACCTGCGCGCGCGCGTCGGTGCCCTGCCCCTCGATGGTCAGCACCCGGCCTTCGCCAAACTTGTTGTGAAACACCGCCTGCCCGGCGCGCAGGCCGGTGCCGTCATCGGCACGTGGGGGCGGGGGGGGCGCAGGAGCCAGCCACGGCGCTTTGGTCGCACCGAAGTGGCCGGAAGCCCGCGGGCCGCCCCACCCCGCCTGCGCGGCGGGCAGCTTGGGCGCCAGCCACTTGAGGCTGTCCTCGGGCAATTCATCGAAAAACCGGCTGCGCAGGTTGTAGCGCGTCTGGCCATGCAGCAGCCGCGTCTGCGAATGGCTGAGGTACAGGCGCTTGCGCGCTCGCGTGATGGCCACGTACATCAGTCGCCGCTCCTCCTCCAGTCCCGCGCGGTCGGACAGCGAGTTCTCGTGCGGGAACAGGCCTTCCTCCAGACCGGTGATGAACACCGCGTCGAACTCCAGGCCCTTGGCCGCGTGCACCGTCATCAGCTGCACCGCCTCCTGCCCGGCCTGGGCCTGGTTGTCGCCGGCTTCCAGCGCCGCGTGGGTCAGGAAGGCCGCCAAAGGGCTCAGCGTCTCGCCATCGGGGCTGATGGTTTCACCAGCATCCGGCACGGGCTGGGCCGGGTCCAGCCCCTGGCTCACGGGGCTTTGGGTCAGCACGGCGCCGGTCTCGTCCACCGGCAGCGCCACCGCGTCGCGGCCAAAACCTTCCTGGGTCACGAAGCTCTCGGCCGCGTTGACCAGTTCCTCCAGGTTCTCCACCCGGTCGGCGCCGTCACGGTCGGCCTTGTAGTGCTCGACCAGGCCGCTGTGTTCCAGCACCAGTTCCACGATCTCGCGCAGCGTGCAGCCTTCGGTCTGCTCGCGCAGCACATCCAGCTTGGCCACGAAGCCAGCCAGCTTGGCCCCTGCCGCGCCGGGTAGCGAGGCCACGCTGGCATGCAACGAGGCGCCACCCGCCCGCGCCGCGTCCTGCAGCTGCTCCAGCGTGCGCGCGCCAATGCCGCGCGGCGGAAAGTTGGCCACGCGCAGGAAGCTGGTGTCGTCGTTCGGGTTCTCCAGCAGGCGCAGATAGGCCAGCGCGTGCTTGATCTCGGCGCGCTCGAAAAAGCGCAGACCGCCGTAGACGCGGTAGGGAATGGCGGCGTTGAACAGCGCCGTCTCCACCACGCGGCTCTGCGCGTTGCTGCGGTAGAGCACCGCGATCTCCTGGCGCGGGTAACCGTCGTTCTTCACCAGCTGGCGCATCTCGTCCACCAGCCACTGCGCCTCCTCGAAATCGGTGGCGGTCTCCATCACGCGCACCGGCTCGCCTGGCCCCTGGGCGGTGCGCAGGTTCTTGCCCAGGCGCTGGGTGTTCTGGGCGATCAGGTGGTTGGCCGCGTCCAGGATGTGGCCGTGGCTGCGGTAGTTCTCCTCCAGCTTGATCTGGTGGCGCACGTCGAACTCGCGCACGAAGTCGGCCATGTTGCCCACGCGCGCACCGCGAAAGGCGTAGATGCTCTGGTCGTCGTCGCCCACCGCCAGAACGGCATTGCCACCGGGCACGAAGCGGCCGTTGTCCTCATGGCCGGCCAGCTGCTTGAGCCAGGCGTACTGCAGTCGGTTGGTGTCCTGGAACTCGTCGACCAGGATGTGGCGGAAACGCCGCTGGTAGTGCTCGCGCAGCGCGTCGTTGTCGCGCAGCAGCTCGAAGCTGCGCAGCATCAGCTCGCCGAAGTCGACCACGCCCTCGCGCTGGCACTGCTCCTCGTAGAGCTGGTAGATCTCGACCTTGCGCCGCGTCTCGTCGTCGCGCACCACCACGTCGCGCGGGCGCTGGCCATCTTCCTTGCAGCCGCTGATGAACCACTGCAGTTGCTTGGGCGGGAAGCGCTCATCGTCCACGTTGTGCTGCTTGCACAGGCGCTTGATGGCCGAGAGCTGGTCCTGCGTGTCCAGGATCTGGAAGGTCTGCGGCAGGTTGGCCAGCTTGTGGTGCGCGCGCAGGAAGCGGTTGCACAGGCCGTGGAAAGTGCCGATCCACATGCCGCGCACGTTGACGGGCAGCAGGGCCGACAGGCGCGTGACCATTTCCTTGGCGGCCTTGTTGGTGAAGGTCACGGCCAGCACGCCACCCGGGCCCACCTGCCCGGTCTGCAGCAGCCAGGCGATGCGCGTGGTGAGCACGCGCGTCTTGCCCGAGCCGGCGCCGGCCAGGATGAGCGCATGCTCGGCCGGCAAGGTGACGGCCGCACCCTGTTCGGCATTGAGGCCCGCGAGCAGCGGGGAGGAGGCAACGGTTTCTTCAAACAGCATGGTTCGATTGTAGGAAGCCACGGCGCCACGCCGGGTCCATACGTCCGGCCGTATGACCTCTATAAGCCCCCGGCCCGGCCGGCACCCTGTTCGACCCGCACGGGAACGCCTAGAATCAATCACCGGGCCCAAGATTCTTGCGCCCGGTTTCTTTTTGGCCGGATGGCTTCCCGCCGAACCGAAAGCCGGACCCAAGCCAAGCGCTCTCCCTGTTCATCCACAACAGTTTCCTGGAGCCTGGTTTTATGGAGATATTCGACTACGACAACATCCTGCTGCTGCCGCGCAAGTGCCGCGTGGAAAGCCGCTCGGAGTGCGACGCCGGCGTGGAGCTGGGCGGGCTCCGGTTCCGCCTGCCGGTGGTGCCGGCCAACATGAAGACGGTGGTGGACGAGAGCATCAGCCTCTGGATGGCGCAGAACGGCTACTTCTACGTGATGCACCGCTTCGATCTGGACAACGTACGGTTCGTGCGCGACATGCGCACCGCGGGCGTCTACGCCTCGATCTCGCTGGGTGTGAAGGCCGCCGACCGCGCGACCGTGGACACGCTGGCCGCCGAGGGGCTGGTGCCGGAGTACATCACCATCGACATCGCGCACGGCCACGCCGACAGCGTGCGCGACATGATCCGCCACATCAAGGACAAACTGCCCGCCAGCTTCGTGATCGCCGGCAACGTGGCCACGCCCGAGGCGGTGATCGACCTGGAAAACTGGGGCGCGGACGCCACCAAGGTGGGCGTGGGCCCGGGCAAGGTCTGCATCACCAAGCTCAAGACCGGTTTCGGCACGGGCGGCTGGCAGCTTTCGGCGCTCAAGTGGTGCGCACGCGTGGCCACCAAGCCCATCATTGCCGACGGCGGCATCCGCCACCACGGCGACATTGCCAAGAGCGTGCGCTTCGGCGCGGCCATGGTGATGATCGGCTCGCTGTTCGCCGGCCACGAGGAATCCCCCGGCCAGACGGTCGAGGTCGACGGCAAGCTCTACAAGGAGTACTACGGCTCAGCCAGCGACTTCAACAAGGGCGAATACAAACACGTCGAGGGCAAACGCATCCTCGAACCCATCAAGGGCAAGCTGGCCGACACGCTGCGCGAGATGCAGGAAGACCTGCAGAGCTCCATCAGCTAC
>CAMLQP010000052.1 GCA_946482115.1 uncultured Comamonadaceae bacterium | reverse complement strand
ACTACATCGCCATCCCCAAGGTCAACGGCTACCAGTCGCTGCACACCACGCTGGTGGGCCCGTTCGGCACCAGCATCGAGTTCCAGCTGCGCACCCATGCCATGGACGTGGTGGCCGAGTCGGGCGTGGCTGCACACTGGCTCTACAAGGCCAGCGAGCCCAACAGCGAGGCGGCCCAGCGCCTGGGCACCCAATGGCTGCAGTCGCTGCTGGACATCCAGCAGGAAACGCGCGACGCCGGCGAGTTCTGGGACCACGTCAAGATCGACCTTTTCCCCGATGCGGTCTACGTCTTCACACCCAAGAGCAAGATCCTGTCGCTGCCGCGCAGCGCGACCGTGATGGATTTTGCCTACGCCATCCACAGCGACGTCGGCCATCACGCCATCGCCGCGCGCATCAACGGCGAGCAGATGCCGCTGCGCACCGAGCTCAACAACGGCGACGTGATCGAGATCGTCACATCTCCGCACGCCAAGCCCAACCCGGGCTGGCTCAGCTTCGTCAAGACCGGCCGCGCGCGCAGCAAGATACGCCATTACCTCAAGACCGTGGCACAGAGCGAATCCATGTCGCTGGGCCAGCGCATGCTGGCGCAGGCGCTGCGTGCGGAGGGCCTTGCCACGCTACCGGATGACAGCGAGGTGTTCAAGCCGATCTGGGACAAGCTGCTGCGTTTCACCGGCAACCGCTCGCGCGACGAACTGCTCGCCGACATCGGCATGGGCCGGCGCATCGCCAGCATGGTGGGCAAGAAGCTGGCCGTGCTGCTGGCCGAGGTGGGCCAGAAGCCCGACCTGCTGATGATCAGCAAGGAGCGCTACGCGCTGGGTCAGGAGGAATCCGTCAGCCAGGGCGTGGTCACGCTGGACGGCAGCGAAGGCGTGTCGGTGCAGTACGCCACCTGCTGCCGTCCCATCCCGGGTGACCGCATCGTGGGCTACCTGGGCCGCGGCGAGGGTCTGGTGGTGCACACCGACGACTGCCCCATCGGCCGGCGCCTGCTCGACAAGGACAGCGAGCGCTTCCTGGAGGTGGAATGGGCCGACGAGCCATCACGTCCGTTCGAGTCGGCGGTGCTGGTCACGGTCGAGAACGGCAAGGGCGTGCTGGCCCGCGTGGCTGCCGCGCTGGCCGCCGCCGAGGCCGACATCACCCACGTGGACATGGGCATGGAGCCGGCACAAACGGCCACCGACCTCCGGTTCCTGATCGCGGTGCGCGACCGCACCCACCTGGCCGACGTGCTGCGCAGCCTCAAGCGCACGCCGTCGGTGCTCAAGGCCCAGCGCGTCCGGCCGAAGAGCTAGGGCGCGGGGTAGGCGACGCTCAGGATGTCGATGGTCTGCCAGCCGGCGGGCGTCATCAGGCGCACCTCGTCGCCCTCGCGGGCCTTGAGCAGAGCCTGGGCGATGGGCGATATCCAGCTGACCTGACCGCGCGTGCTGTCGGCCTCGTCGATGCCCATGATGGTCACCACGGTTTCCTTGCCGGTTTCGTCGGCATAGGTCACGGTCGCGCCGAAAAACACCTGGTCCTTGCCGTGGTGCACCGAAGGGTCCACCACCTCGGCGATCTCCAGCCGCTTGGTCAGGAAACGGATGCGGCGGTCGATCTCGCGCAGCCGCTTCTTGCCGTAGAGGTAGTCGCCGTTCTCGGAGCGGTCACCGTTCTTGGCCGCCCAGTGCACCGCCTCCACCACCTTGGGGCGCTCCTCGTCCATCAGGTGAAGGAGTTCGGCGCGCAGGCGCTGGAAACCTTCACGGGTGATGTAGTTCTTGCCGCCCGCAGGCAGCGTGGGCGAAGCGCCGAGGTCGTCCTCGTCGTCGCGGTCGGTGTCCTTGGTGAATGCCTTGCTCATGAATCCATCCCGTGCCCCCGCCGCCTCGGCGCAGGGTCAATCTGCGGGATGGTAATCGGGAATCACCACGCCCGGGCTGGCCTGCCAGACCGCAAACGGGATGTGACTGTCCATGGCGAAGCGGTCGCCCCGGTACCAGAAGCGCCCGGCGAACGCCACGCGGCCTTCGATGTCGAGCACGTGCCGCGTCATGTGGGCGATGGGCGTGGCGAACGGGCAGTCCAGCTCGCGCGATAGCGGCAGGTCGGCCGGCGCCACGGTCAGCGTCTGGCGCACCTCGTGCATGCGCTCGCCCGCGTGGCGGTTGAGCAGCCAGCTGATCTTGTGGCGGCGCTCGGCGCCGCGCGGGAAACGATCGCGCAGTTCGCTGGCCACGTGGAGCTCGATCAGGCAGAAGGCCTCGCCGCCGTGGATGTGGCGCTTGCGCACGAAATCGTAGGCCGGGTATTCGCGGAAGGCGCCACGCAGCCCTGGCGGCAGCGGCTCGCGCCGCCGCTGGGCCAGGATGTCGATGCGCAGGTCTTCCGCACCCGGGTCGTTGATGGCCGCGCGCAGCGCCGGGTTGAGTCCGGGCCCAACGCCGGCCGGGCCCTCGGCCACGAAGGTGCCGCGCCCGCGCGCGCTGTTCACCAGCCCCTCGCGTGCCAGCACGGCATAGGTCTGGCGCGCGGTGATGCGCGCCACCCCGTGCTCGGCCGCGAGTTCGGCCACCGTGGGCAGGCGCTGGCCCGGCGCCAGATCGCCGTGAGCGATGCGGTGGCGCAACACGCTGGCCAGGCGCACGTACTGCGCCACGCCCTGGTCCTGTTCGCGCTGCAGCATCTCAGTGCCGCCCGGCCGCCCGAGGGCGCTGAGGCACCGCCTCGGGGGGCAGCGATACGCGAAGCGATGGGCGTTGGGGCTGTTTCATCTCAGTTTTCAATGTTGAGGCCGCGCACGAACGATACCCAGCGCCCGCGCTCGGCCTTGCCGAAGGCGTCGGCATCGGCCGGGGTGGTGGGCCCCAGGCTTTCGGAGGCGCCCTGCGCCAGCCGCTCCTTGACCGAGGGCTGGGCCAGCGCGTGGTTGAGCGCGGCGTTCAGCCGGGCGATCACCGGCGGCGGCGTCTGGGCCGGTGCGAACAGCGAGTTCCAGGTGTAGGCTTGATAGTCGGTCAGACCGGCCTCGGCGAAGGTGGGCACCTGCGGCGCCACGCTGCTGCGCTGCTGGCCGGAGACGGCGATCAGCTGCCCCTTGCCCTGCTGCATCAGCGGAACGCCGGAAATGAAGCCATCGAACAGCAGATCGACGTGGCCGCCCGCCAGATCGGTCAGGGCCGGGCCATTGCCCTTGTAGGGCACGTGCAGCAGCGAGATGCCGGCCGCCTTGGCAAAGGCCTCGCCCACGATGTGGCTGATGGAGCCGGGGCCGCCGGAGCCGAAGGTCACCTTGCCGGGGTTGGCCTTGGCGTGGGCGATCAGGCCGGGCAGCGTGCCGGGCAGGCCATTGCGCGCCACCAGCACCATGTTGGTCCGGGCCACCAGGCCGATGCTGCGCAGGTCGCGATCCACATCGAACGGCAGGGTCTTGAACAGGCCCACGTTCATCACCAGCTGCGAGCTGGTTCCCAGGCCTATGGTGTAGCCGTCGGGCGCGGCCTTGGCGACCGCGTCGGTACCGACCGAGCCGCCGCCGCCCGGGCGGTTTTCGACCACCACGCTCTGCCCCAGGGGCTCTGCCATGTGACGCGCCACCTCGCGCGCGATGATGTCGTTGCCGCTGCCCGGCCCGAAGGCGACGATCAGGCGGATGGGACGGCTCGGAAAATCCTGCGCCAGGGCGGGAAAGGTGCTGGCGGTGACGAGCGTGGCGGCCAGCACGGCCAGGGTCTGTCGACGGTCCATGGTTGTCTCCTTTGTCTTACGGGATGAGGGATGGGGGCACGCGCACAGGCATGGACAAGAGAATCTGGGCCATGCCCTTGCCCAGCGGGTCGTTGCGCAGCGAGGCCATGCCCCCGCCGCCCAGCGCCTGTTCGCACACGAAGTTGAAGGCGTGAATGCCAGGCACCTCATGGCGGGTGACACCACCCTGCACGAGGTGGGCCAGCCACACACGCACCCGCTCGGGTGTGAGCTGCGCGCGCAGCAGCGGCAGCAGCTCGGGCCTGCGCGCGATCACGCCAATGTTGGAGGTGTCGCCCTTGTCGCCGCTGCGCGCCCAGGCCAGGCGCACCAGCGGCACCTCGACGGCGCCCTCCTCCGGCTCTGCTGCCTCGCCCGACGGTGTGGCCGGCCCGCTTTGCAGCGGCTGACCGGGCGGCACGGACACGGTCACCACCTCGCCCTCCACGACGACCTGGGGCGACAGCCGCCCCTTGTCCAGCAGGAAGGCATGCTGGCGGATGGACGGCGACACCGACGGGCGTCCGCTGGCCCCGGTGGTGCCGGGCGACCACGAGGTGCCGGCAGGCGCGATCTCGCGCGCGAACAGCTCCAGCGCCTCCTTGGAGCGGTGGGTTGCCGTCACGCGCAGCACCGCCTCACGCGTGTGACCGGCCGCCGCATGAGGGCCGTAGCACGATTCGGCACCCAGCACCTCGATCAACGTTTCGCCATACGGCGGCGCACCGGCCGCGGCCAGCATTTCGCCGGTGCGCTGCAGGATGGCCTCGCCCGTGCGCCGCGCCTTGGCCACGGCATCGATGCCGACGATGGTGAGCTGCGCCGAGCAGCGGTAGCCGGCCATGTAGGTGGCGCTGACCTTGTAACTGGGTGTGGGCGCGCGACCGCGGGCTCCCCACACCGACACCCGGTGCTCGCCCGCCTGAGCCATCTGCACCTGGCTGAAGTCACAGGTCACGTCCGGCAGCAGATAGGCCGTGGGATCGCCGATCTCGTAGAGCATCTGCTCGGCCACCACCGGGGGTTCGACCAGGCCGCCGGTGCCAGCCGGCTTGGTCACGGTGAAGCGGCCGTCCGCCTCGCACTCGACGATGGGGTAGCCGATGTGGGCCCAGTCGGGCACGCGCTCCCAGTCGGTGTGCAGGCCGCCGGTGGCCTGGCAGCCGCATTCGATGATGTGGCCCGCCAGCGCGCCAGCCGCCAGCAGGTCGTGCTGTTCGCTGGTCCAGCCGAATTCGTGCATCAGCACGCCCAACGTGACCGCCGAATCGACGCAGCGCCCGGTGATGACCACCTGAGCGCCCGCGTCCAGGGCCGCCTTCACCGGCAGCGCGCCCAGGTAGGCGTTGGCGCTGACCAGGCGCGCGGGCAGGTCGGTCCGCTCGGCGCGCAGCGCCTCCACCTGTGGCATCACGTCGTCGCCCAGCACCACGGCGATCTTCACGTCCACGCCCAGTTCGGTCGCCAGTGCGGCCAGCGCATCGGCACAGCCCTGCGGGTTGACGCCACCGGCGTTGCTGACGACGCGGATGCCGCGCGCCACCACATCGCGCAGCACCTGCTTCATGGCCACGGTCACGAAATCGGTGGCGTAGCCCAGTTCGGGTTTCTTGAGCCGGGCGCCGGCCAGGATGGACATGGTGAGCTCGGCCAGGTAATCGAACACCAGGTAGTCGATCTGGCCGCTGCCCACCAGTTGCGGCGCGCCCACCGCGCTGTCGCCCCAGAAGCCGCTGGCGCCGCCGATGCGTACGGTCTTGCCCATGCCTTACCTCCCGGTCCAGACGGGTTTGCGCTTTTCGCGGAAGGCGGCCTGGCCCTCGGCCGCATCCTCGGTCAGGGCGAACAGGCCGATCTGGCTTTCGGTGAAGGCCATCGACTCCTCGAACGACATCGACTCGCTGCGCTTGAGCGTGTACAGCCCGCGCCGGATGGCCGCCGGCGACTTGTCCAGCATCTGGGCCAGCAGCGCGTCCAGCGCCACGTCCACGTCGTCGTGCACCGCGTTGACCAGCCCGGCCTCCAGCGCGCGTTCGGCGGCCATGGGCTCGCCCGTCAGGCACATCTGGGTGAGCAGCCGGCGCGGCAGCAGGCCGTCAAGCACGCTGAGCACCTGCGCCGGGAACACGCCCACCTTGACCTCGGGCAGACCGAAGATGGCGTGGCTGGCGGCCACCGCCATGTCGCACATGCCCATGAGCCCCATGCCGCCGGCCATGCAGGCGCCGTTGACACGGGCGATCAGGGGCACGTTCGACTGTCGCGCCACCCGCAGCAGGTTGGCGAAGGTCTGGGTCGGCTCCGAGTAGTCGAAGCGGAAGGACTGGCCAGTCTGCAGGTCGGCGCCGGCGCAGAAGGCCTTGGTGCCCGCGCCCGTGATCACGATGGCCTGCGCCTCGCGCGTGCGGTTGGCGCGGAGGATGGCCTCGGACAGCCCTGCCAGCACGGCAGGGCTCATGGCGTTGCGGCGCTCCTCGCGCTGGATGGTGAGCCACAGCACGGAGCCGCGCTGCGTTTCGAGAAGTTCGGGGGTTTCGCTGGTGGAAGTGGTCATGATGCTTTTCTGAGAGGGAAATCAGTCTTTGAGCGCGCCGCTGGCGCGCAGGCTGGCGATGCGGTCTTCCGGATAGCCGGCTTCGCGCAGCAGTTCGGCGCCATGCTGCCCCAGACGCGGGGCATGGCCAAACGCGCCGGGCGGCGTGTCGCTCCATTCGCTGGGCACGGCCATCTGCCGGATGTGGCCAACGTCCGGGTGCTCGCTTTCCTGGAAGAAGCCGATATCGGCCAGGTGCGGGTCGTCCAGCACGGATTCGAAGGTGTGCAGCGGGAACACCGGGATATCGGTGCCGGCCAGCAGCGCCTGCAACTCGGCGGTGGTGCGGCGCGCGATCTCGTCCGCCACCAGGCCGTAGAGGTCGTCGATGTGGCGCGTGCGCGTGCCCAGGCTGGCAAACCGCGGGTCGCTCTCGAACAGCCCGCCCTGCCCCACGACGGACAGGAAGGCTCGCCACTGGGCGTCGGTGTAGATCAGGCAGCAGACGTGCCCGTCACGCGTGGCATAGGGCCGCCGTTCGCGTGCGAGCAGGCGCGGGTAGCCGAAATCGCCCTGGGCCGGCACGAAGGTTTCGCCGTAGAGGTGGTCGCCCAGCACCTGGGGCAGCAGGGTTTCGAACATGGGCACGTCCACCCGTTGCCCCCGGCCGGTGCGTTCGCGGGCATACAGCGCGGCGCAGACCACGCCGAAGGCGTGCTGGCCCACCAGCCGGTCGCCCACCGTGAACGGCAGGTAGCGCGGCGCCTCGCCCGTGTGGCGGGCGAACGCGTGGGGCAGCGCGCAGGCGGCCTGTATCAGGTCATCGAAGGCCGCCTGGCCGGCGTAGCGGCCCCGCTCCGAGAAGCCGAACATGCCCAGGTAGATCAGGCGCGGGTTGATGGCACGCACCGCGTCGTAGTCCAGCCCCAGCCGCTCCATCGCGGCCGGGCGCACGTTGTAGGCCAGCACATCGGCGCCGCGCACCAGGTCCAGCAGGGCCTGGCGGCCATCGGCCGACTTGAGATCCAGCGCGATGCTGCGCTTGCCACGGTTGAGCGCCAGGAACAGCGGCCCCAGCCCCCGGTTGCCCTGCGGGCCGATGCCACGCACCACGTCACCGGCCGGCGCCTCGACCTTGACCACGTCAGCCCCCAGGTCGGCCATCATCTGGGTGGCGGACGGCCCCATGAAGACCGAGGTCATGTCGACGACACGGACGCCAGCCAGCGGCCCGTTGCGGGAAGGAGATGCAGAATTCAAATTGAGCCTTTAAACGCATTTATAGGTTTAATTGGCCGCATCATGTCAGGAGGCAAACGGGATGGAGACGGGGTTTACCCGGATGCCAAGGCAAAAAAACCTGGCAGGCAGAACCTGCAAGGGCTTTTGACCCGGCGCAGCGGACGGGCCCGAACCCGCCCGGCGAGCGGCGCGCAGTTCAGCGCGGCTGCAGATTACCCATTGCCTGGACGGGCGCTCCATCCAGAGCCGATCAGCGCCTCGAAATCGCCCTTCGGAACCGGCCGGCTGTAAAGGTAACCCTGGAAAGCATCACACCCCAGCTCGACCAACCGATCCCTTTGCTCCAGCAGCTCCACACCTTCGGCCACCACGTTCAGAGACAGGCTGTGGCCCAGCTCAATGATGGTCTTGACGATCGACAAGTCTTTGGGGTTCTCCAGGATCCCACGGGTGAACGATTGGTCGATCTTGAGCTGGTCCAGTGGCAGCTGGCGCAGATAGGACAGCGATGAATACCCGGTACCGAAATCATCGAGCGACAGGCCGATGCCCAGCTGCTTGAGTGCATTCATCCGGGCAAGCACCACCTCGATGTCGTAGATCAGCAGGCTTTCTGTCAGTTCGATTTTCAGCCGGCCGGCATCAACACCATGGTCGGTCAGGGTGCTACGGATCTGGTCCACGAAGTCCGCATGCAGGAACTGCTTCGCGCTCACGTTGACCGACAACACCAGTCGTGACAGATCAGGGTCGTGAATCCACGTGCCCAGCGACCGGCAGGCCTCGGCGATCACCCAGGCGCCGATGGGGAGAATCAGGCCGGTGTCTTCAGCCAGCGGGACGAAGCGGCCCGGACTGACGAGTCCCAGCCGAGGCAGCCGCCACCGCACCAGCGCCTCGGCGCCGCACAGTTCACCCGTCGCGGAGTACTGCGGCTGGTAGTGCAGCTCCAGCTCCTGTTTTTGCAAGGCAAGCCGGAGGTCGGCCTCCAGTTCCGCGCGTTCATGCAGTTCAGTCTGAAGTTGCTTCTCGAACAGCTTGATCGTGTTCCTGCCAACGGATTTGGCCGTCGTGAGGGCCAGATCGACCTGCTTGAGCAGATCGGACACCGATGGGGTCTGATCGTCGGCCACCGCGATGCCTATGCACACCGAGGTGATGAGCTGCGATCGGTCCGAGAATGTGAAAGGCTTGACGAAGGTGTCCGAGAGGATTTGCGACAGCGCCTTGGCCTGCTCCGCGGCAACGTCCATGTCCTGGCTCAGGTTCATGACGAGCACGGCGAACTCGTCGGCGCTCAGGCGGGCCAGCATTCCCCGGGATCCGACCACTGGCTGCAGCCGCTGCGTCGCCATCTGCAACAGCTCGTCGCCGAGGTGGTGGCCCCGGGTCTCGTTCAGGGTCTTGAAGTTGTCGATGTTCAGGATCAGAACGGCCAGAAGCGACCGACCCGCCGCCGGATCATGAAGGGCGCTCTGCAAACGCTTCTGGAACTGGACGCGGTTGGGCAACCCGGTCAACGGGTCGAAGTAGGCCAGCCGGTGGATCTCAGCCTCTGCCGCCTTGCGGGCCGTGATGTCCGTGTTGATCGCCAGGATGGATTGTGGAACACCCTGCTCATTGCGCACCAGCGTCCACCGGCCTTCGATGTGCATGACCTCGCCGTTGCGCCTCCTCTGGGAAATCTCTCCATTCCACTCACCAGCCGCCAGGGTTTCCTGCGTCCGGGCGTAATACTCGGCCGGGTCGTCGTAGAGCAGTTGGGCTATCGACTGGCCCAAGACCTCCTCCTGCCGCCATCCGTACAGCCGCTCGCAACCCTCGTTCCAGAACTCGATCCTGTGGTCGAGGCTGCGCACGATGATGGCGTCCCTGGCCTTGTTCAGCAGTTCGGCCTGACTTCGAATCTTGTCGTCCGCCTCCAGGCGTTCCAGTTCAGCCGCCGCGCGGGTGGCAAACACGCTCAGCGTCGATTCGACCAGGTCGACGGCGGCCAGCCTGCGCGTGTAGACGACGAACATCAATCCGATCGGTTTGCCCCGGGCGTCGTCCAGACGGCGCCCCGCGTAGGCTTCGACGCCCCGCAGCGCGAGGTACGCGGTCTGTGGGTATCGATCGCTCACGCCGCTGATCACGGCGAGGGTCCGCCGGGAAACCAGATCCGCACATGGCGTGCCTTGCAAACGGTAGGTGGTGTCGGCGATCCGCTGCCCATGCACCACGGCAGCGAGCGTGTGGGCATCGTCTGGCGCCAGGGCCTGCGACAACTTGACGATAAAGCCGGCTGAAGCACCAGTGGCCTTGGTCAGGCTGATGGCCAGGGTCTCAAAGAAATTGCTGCCCGTGCTGTGGGAAACGGCAGAAGCCACTTCCTGCACGGCGGCCTGCAGGCGACTCTGATCGGCCAGCCTGCGCAGGTTCACAACGCCGAAGGTCAGATCGTTGGCCAGTTCAAGGAGCAGAGTACGTTCTTCCTGGCTGAACCGGATCGGCTCCTCGGAATACAGGCACAGGACGCCCAGCGTGCCCGACTTATCGCGCAAAGGCAGGCCAATGGCTCCGACGAACCCCGCAGCAAGGGTCTCCTTGCGCCAGGTCAGCTGGGCCTTGTCGTAGCGCACGTCCTCGGACACCTGGATGACGCCCTGGATGATGGCGCGACCGGCCACACCCCGGCTTGCCGGGTTCCTGGCATCCCATGACAGGGGCAGCGCCTGCAGAAATTCGCCGCCCTGACCAAAAGACGCGGCGGGCATGATCGGTCTGGTGTCGCTGTCCACCGCAAAGCCCACCCAGGCCAGGCGGTACCCTCCGATCTCCACGGCGAGTTTGCATATCTCCGTCAGCAGGGCGTGCTCTTCCTCGGCCCGTATGAGGGACTCGTTGCAGGCGCTCAGCATTCGCTGCGCACGGCTGACGCGAGCCAGTTCCCGTTCCGCCGCCAGGCGTTTGGTCACGTCGTTGATCAAAACGAGCCGGGCGCCTTTTCCGTCGAAATCAATCGGGCCGGCCGAAATCTCGACGTCTATCAGATCGCCGTTTCGGCACACGTGCCTTCTCGGCAGATTGGCGGTCCGCTGGGTCACATCAATCTGCCTGAGTTCCTGTAGCGTCAACGTCTCCGTGCCCGGCGCCAGCACATCCCGGACCGTCATGCGGCTGAACTCGAACGCCGAGTAGCCGTAGTGGGCCATGGCGGCCTTGTTGACCGCGAGGAAGCGCAGCGAGCGCGTTTCATAGACCCACATCGGCTGAGGACTGCTGTCGAACAGCTGGCGGTACTGGGCTTCCGAGTCCCGCAATTCTTCGGTGATGCGGGCACGTTCGATGACCGCACCGAGCGATTCCGAAAGCTGCTGCAGCGAGGTGATCTCGGACTCCGAAAAGGCATCGGGCCGCCGGGCCACGGCGCGCAACACGCCAACCGTTATGCCCGAATTCCGCAGCGGCACGACCAATACCGACAGAATGCCGACGTCCTGGCAGATGGCCCGCACGACCCGGTCGTCGGTTCGGGCATCGCGGCAGTACTGAGGTTCACCGGACACGACGGCCAGCCCGGCCAGCGATCCCGATATGGGTACCCGGGCGCCCGGCCCGCGGTTCAAAGGGCCGTGTGCGGCCCGGCACACGAGGTCGGCACCGTCAACCAGCTCAATCTCCACGCCGTCGGCCTTGACGACCGCCATGGTTTTTTCCGCCATCAGCGCGCAAGCGGTGTCCAGGTCAACAGGTGCACTGAAAATCTCCTGCTGGACGCACAGTATCTGATGCCGCAGTTCAACCTCCCGGTGCGCGGCGCGTTCGGCCATCTTCCGTTCGGTCTGATCGGTCATGCCGCCGACCATGCGGATGGCCAGACCCTGGCCATCGCGGATGACGAATCCCCGGTCCATGATCTCGGCGTAGGAGCCGTCCTTGCGCCTGAAGCGGTACTCCGAGCTCCAGTACTCCGCGCCAGCAGCCTGAATCACCGCCTCAATGGCACGGGTCACCCGGTCGTGGTCCTCGGGGTGGACGCGGCTGGCCCAAGAGCGCGCGTCGGGCTCCAGTTCCTCGGGACAGTAGCCGAACAGTGTTTGCATGCCATCGTTCCACCAGACCTTGTCGCTCTGCAGATCCCAGTCCCACATGGCATCCGCGGTGGCCTTGGAGATCTTCTCGAACCGTTCCTCGCTGATGCGCAGCATCTGCACCGCCTGGCGCTGTGCAGTGACATCTCTGAAATAGGCCGAGATACCCTGTTCGGCGGGGTACACCCTGAACTCGAACCAGCGCGCATCGCCTCCCGAGTGAAACTCCACCTCCTGCAACACCCTGTCCAGCATGCACCGCCGCAGAGACGCCTGGATGGCGGTCTCCTTGAGCAGCGGAACCACGTCGAATGCGACCTGCCCGATGACATCCCGCCGGCGTTTTCCCAGCAGGCGCTCGGCCTCCGGGTTGAAATACTTGAAGCACCACTGCCTGTCCAGCACGAAAAAGCCGTCGGCGATGCTCTCCAGGGTGGCGTTCAACAGTCCCGCAATCTGCGCGAGCTCGACCTGCTGGACCTTGGTGTCGTGCACGTCAGTGACGGTTCCATACCAGCGGGCGATGCGGCCGTCACCGTCGCGCATGGGTTGCGCCTGCACCGACATCCATCGGTAGGTGAGGTCGGATGCCCGTTTGAGGCGGTATTCCAGTTTGAGCGGCACACCCGTCGCCACACAGTGGCGCCACTGGCGCACGGTGCCGTCCACGTCATCCGGATGCAGCGCCTTGGGCCAGTCGATGGCCCCGTTGATCGGACCTTCGAGACCAACGTAGTCGGTCATGGCCCGGTTCGCGTAGTCGACCGTACCATCCGGTTGGGCCGTCCACACGATATGAGGCATGGAATCCGACAGGCGCCGGAACTCTTCCTGGCTGTTGAGGAAATTCAGCTCGGCCGTCTTGCGTTCGTGGATGTCCTGCACCGCCCCGTGGATCGCGCGTATTTCCCCATCAACGACAAACGGCTGACCGATGACACGCACCCACTTGCGACGCCCCGTGGCGGTGACGAGTTCCATTTCGTCATCAAACCCCACGCCGCGCTTGGCACATTGCCGAAACGCCTCCAGCAACCGCGCTCGCCATGGCGGTGGATAAAAGGCGGCCGCCTCGTCGAACGACATGACAGTCACCTCGAGGTCGTGAACCGAGGCGGCGTCCAGCGTCCATTGCATGGTGCGGGTGGCGAGGTCCGCTTTCCAGCCCCCTATCTTGCCGACACGGCCCGCGATCTCGAGCAGTTCCCTCTGCTCCTGCAATGCGATGTCGGACACCTGCTTGTCCAGCAGCAGGCGTTGCATGTCCAGCCGCTGTTTGCGGTGCTCCAGCCGCAGCATCACCTCGGCGGCCAGAGTCTCCAGGGCTTTGTGCTGCCGCTCGGTCAGTGTGCGCGGTGCCTGATCAATGACGGCCAGCGTGCCGATGGCGTGGCCCGTGTCGGTGACCAGGGGCTGGCAAGCATAAAAGCGGATGTTGGGTGCCCCCAGCACCAGGGGGTTGTCGGAGAACCGCGGATCTTCCAGTGCGTTGTGCACCACCAGCGGCGTCGACTGCTGGATGGCCACGTTGCAGAAGGCCACGGCTCGAGCCGTTTCCCGGATGCTCAGGCCGTAGGCGGCCTTGAACCACTGCCGGGCCTCATCGACGAGAGTGATGACGGCGATGGGGGTTTCACAAATGTCGGCCGCCAGTTCAGCCAGATTGTCGAATTCGCGTTCGAACGACGTGTCCAGAATGGCATAGGAGCGAAGCGCTTCAAGCCGTGCACCTTCATCAGGCAGGGATTTCGTCATTGATGAATCGGGGTGGCGGACAGCGGGAATGGAGCAAGGCCGTTGTGCATTTTGAGGGCGCGCTCACAAATCTGTGTAACCGAACCTGACTTTTCATTCTGGGGTGACATTTTCAGCAATGTCAACAAGGGAATGTCCCTCACGGCTCCATCCCGGACAGAGCTCGCGGAGAGCACCCCACGGCAAAATGGTCGCCGGATCCACATGGGCCGGCCTGGCCCCAGCGTTCGCCGCGCGCCTGATGGGGCTCATCTGGCGGCCGATTCCAAAATGCAAAACGGGACAACCACTGCAAAGTGATTGTCCCGTTTGGACTTTTGGCGGAGCGGACGGGGCTCGAACCCGCGACCCCCGGCGTGACAGGCCGGT
>CAMLQP010000051.1 GCA_946482115.1 uncultured Comamonadaceae bacterium | reverse complement strand
CGTCGGGGTTGCTGATGAAGGCGGTCTCCACCAGCACGCTGGGGATGTCGGGCGCCTTCAGCACCGCGAAGCCGGCCTGTTCCACGCGCGGCTTGTGCAGCTTGCCCACGCGGCCGATCTCGCCCAGCAGGGCACTGCCCAGCCGGAGGCTGTCGTTGATCTGCGCCGTGGTGCTCATGTCCAGCAGGGCGCGCTGCACGTGGCTGTCCTGCACTTTCACGTTGAGACCGCCCACCAGGTCGGCGGCATTCTCCTTGTTGGCGATCCAGCGCGCCGCCGTACTGGAGGCGCCCTTGTCGCTCAGCGCGTAGACGCTCGCGCCCTGCGGGCGCGGCGTGTAGAAGGCGTCGGCGTGGAGGCTCACGAACAGGTCGGCCTGCACCCGGCGCGCCTTCTCCACGCGCACGCCCAGCGGCACGAAGAAGTCGGCATCGCGCGTCATGAAGGCGCGCATGGGGTTGCCGTTGATGCGGGTGGCGTTGATGCGGTCGCGCAGCTTCTTGGCCACCTGCAGCACCACGTCCTTTTCCTGCGTGCCGTTGGGGCCTATGGCACCGGGGTCCTCGCCGCCGTGGCCGGGGTCCAGCGCGACGATGATCAGGCGGTCGGTCTGCTGGGGCTTCCTGCCGCCACCGGCCGGCGCCGGGGTGGGTGCGGCGGCCACTGGCGGGTTGGCCGGCTGACCGGGGGGGGCTGACGGCGCGGGCATGGCCGATCCGCCCTGGGTCTGGCGCGCGATCAGGTCGCCCAGCGGGTCGTGCGTCGGCGCGGGGGCGGCCGCCACGGCCGGGGCCTTCTCCAGTTCCTTGAGCCGCTGGGCGATGAAGTCCTCCAGCGGATCGGGCGGCGTGGCGGGGTACAGATCCAGCACCAGCCGGTTCTTGTAGGCGGCCACCGGCTCCAGGCTGAACACCTGGGGCGTGATGGGCTTTTTCAGGTCGATCACCAGCCGCACCACGTTGGGCGCGTTCTGGCCCACGCGTATGCCGGCGATGTTGGGATCGTCCGAGCGCACCTGGCCCAGCAGGTCGCGCAGGCCGGGCATCAGGTCCAGGCCCTCGATGTCCACCGCCAGCCGCGGCGGTTCGGAGACGAAGAACTGCCGCGCCTTGAGCGCGCCGTCGGACTCGATGGTGACGCGGGTGTAGTCGGGCGCGGGCCAGATGCGCACCGCGACGATGGTGGCGCCGCGGGCGATGTGCTGCACCCCCAGCAGCAGGGCCAGCGTGCCGCCTTGCAGCAGGTCGCGCCGCTTCATGCGCGCAGCCCCTGCAAGAGGGCCTGACCGCGCGCGCTGCGCGCCAGCAAGGTCAGTCGTCGGGTGTCGTCGTCCATCGTTTCCAGGGTGATGTCGGCATCCGGGGCGGGCATCATGCCCTCGGCCTTTTCGGGCCACTCCACAAGCTTGAGGCCCGGTGCCGCGAAAAGTTCGCGAAAGCCCGCATCTTCCCATTCGCGGGGGTCGCTGAAGCGGTAGAAGTCGAAATGCGAGATCGCGAGCACCGGCGCACCGGGGGGCCAAGCGGCGGGCCGGGCCACCTCGTGCGGCTCCACCACCGCGTAGGTGGGGCTCTTGATGCGCCCGTTGACGCCCAGCGCGCGCAGCAGGTGGCGCACCAGGGTGGTCTTGCCGGCGCCCAGGTCGCCGTGCAGGGCCAGCACCGCGTCGTCCAGCGCGGGCGATGCCGCGAGCCGGGCAGCCAGCGCCGCCATGTCGCTTTCGCTTCCTACAATCGTCGTGTGGTGATCGATGCTGTTCAACTCGTCTCGCAAATCGGTGTTTGGGGCCGTGAGTTGGGATTTTCCCAAATCGGCGTGGCCGGTGTCGACCTCTCCGCCGCCGAGCCGGGCCTGACGGCCTGGCTGGCGGCCGGTTTCCACGGCGAGATGGGCTACATGGCCGCGCACGGCCTCAGGCGCGCACGCCCGGCCGAGCTGGTGCCGGGCACGGTCAGCGTGGTGACCGCGCGGCTCGACTACCTGCCACGCGACACCCCGCCAGACTGGACCGGCCGTGAGCTCGAACGGCTGCAACGCCCCGGCGAGGCGGTGGTGTCGGTCTATGCCCGGGGGCGCGATTACCACAAGGTGCTGCGCCAGCGGCTGCAGAAGCTGGCCGACCGAATGGCCGAAACCGTGGGGCCGTTCGGCCACCGCGTGTTCACCGATTCGGCCCCGGTGCTGGAGGTGGAGCTGGCCAGCCGCAGCGGCCAGGGCTGGCGCGGCAAGCACACGCTGGCGCTCTCGCGCGAGGGGGGGTCCATGTTCTTCCTCGGCGAGATCTACGTCGACATCGCCTTGCCGCCCAGCGAGCCGGTCTCGGCCCACTGCGGCCAGTGCAGCGCCTGCCTAGTCGCCTGTCCGACGCAGGCCATCGTCGCGCCGTACCGGCTGGATGCACGCCGTTGCATTTCTTACCTCACCATCGAACACGCCGGCCCCATCCCCGAGGAGCTGCGCCCGCTGATCGGCAACCGCGTCTACGGCTGCGACGACTGCCAGCTGGTGTGCCCCTGGAACAAGTACGCGCGCACCGCCACCGTGCCCGACTTCGACGCCCGCGAGGGCCTGGCCGGCGCCACGCTGATCCAGCTGTTTGCCTGGAGCGAGGCCGAATTCCTGCGCCGCACCGAAGGCAGCGCGATACGCCGCATCGGCCACGAGCGCTGGCTGCGCAACATCGCCGTCGGGCTGGGCAATGCCTTGCGCGAACGGCCCGGCGACGCCGCGCTGCGCGCCGCGCTGCAGGCACGCGCCCAGGACCCCAGCGGGCTGGTGCGCGAGCACGTGGCCTGGGCGCTGGCGCAGGGGAACCGGGCGGGTCGCGTCGATATCATGGAAACATGATCACCACCCGGACCCTGCAGCAGGCGACAGCGCAGATGGGCCGCGCCTGCCTGCGGTGGCTGGCGCAGTGGTGGTACATCGCCCGCCTGGGCGCGCAGATACTGGCCTGGGCGCTGCTGCCCGGCAGCTACCCGCGCGAGCAGCGGCTGGAGACCGCGCGGCACCTCTACCAGGCCACCGGCCCGGTGCTGCTGTGGTTCAGCCTGCTGTCGGCGCTGGTCAGCGTGGTTCTGGTGCGCATCGTGGTCGTCACCGCGCAGAGCTACGGCCTCACGCCCTACGCGCTGGAGATGGTCATCCGCGTGCTGGTGCTGGAGCTCATTCCCCTCACCGCCGCGCTGTTCGTGGCCCTGCGCTGCGCCATTCCCTACGCGGCCGAGGTGGCCGCGCTGCGTGCGCAGGGTTCGTTCAATGCCCTGCAGCAGCGCGGCGTGGACCCGTTGCGCCAACTGGTGCTGCCACGCGTGGTGGCCTCGGTGTTCGCGGTGCTGCTGCTGGCTGCCGTCAGCGGCGTGGTGGGGCTGGTGCTCACCTACGTCATCGTCTATGGCTTCAACCCCTATGCGCTGCCCGCCTACACCCGCACCGTGGGACAGATTTTCCAGCCCGCGGTGACGCTGATCTTCGCGCTCAAGACGGTGCTCTTCAGCATCGCCGTGGCCGTGGTGCCCATGGCCGCCGCCACCTGGACGCCGCCCGAGGGCCAGTCACTGACTCAGCGCGGCAGCGTCGAGCTGCAGGGGCTGGTGCGCATGTTCATGCTGCTGCTGCTGGTCGAGATGGTTTCGCTGGTCGGCAATTACTATTGAGTCCCATGGCCGAAGACAACCGCAAGCTCCCCCTGCTGACCCTGATCGAGGTCAAGGCCGCGCTGCTGATGGCGCTGCTGGTGCTGCTCGTGGTGGGATCGGGGCTGTACCTGCTGTACGCGCGTGGCGTGTTCGAGGAGCGCCAGACCCTGGTGCTGGTGGCCAACGACTCCGAGGGCGTGACGGTCGGCATGAACCTGACCTTCTCGGGTTTCCCGATCGGCCGGGTGCGCCGCATCGAGCTGGCCGAAGACGGCAACGTGCACATCATCGTCGACGTGCCCACCAAGGACGCGCGCTGGCTGCGCACCTCCAGCGTGTTCACGATGGAGCGCAGCCTGGTGGGCGCCACCCGCATCCGCGCCTTCAGCGGCATCCTCGAAGACCCGCCGCTGCCCGATGGCGCGCGGCGTCAGGTGCTGCAGGGCGATGCCCTGGCCGAACTGCCCGAGGTGGTGGCCACGGTGCGCGCGCTGCTGGACAACCTCAACGGCATGACCGGCAACGACTCGGCCCTCAACGCCAGCCTGCGCGAGTTCCGCGAGGCGGCCGCCAAGCTCAACGGGCCCCAGGGCGCGATCGGCCTGCTGGCGGGCAACGAGGCCGACCGCGCGCGCATCATCGCCTCGCTGGACCGCACCAACGCGCTGCTGGCGCGGCTGGAAGCCGTGGCCGCGCGCACCGAGAGCCTGGTGGGCAACGCCGACCGCCGGGTGTTCGGCGACGACGGCCTGGTGACCGATTCCCAGACCCTGCTGCGGCAGATCAACACCGCGCTGGGCGAGGCGCGCCAGACGCTGAAGAAAGTGGACGCCGTGCTGGTGGAGGCCCAGGGCGTGGCCAGCAACGCGCGCGAGGCCAGCACCGATCTGGGCACGCTGCGCGCCGAGGTCGAAGCCAGCCTGCGCAAGGTCGATTCGCTGGTCAACGACATCAACCGCCGCTGGCCCTTCGCCCGCGACACCGAGGTCAAGCTCCCATGAAACGCCTCGCTCCGTTCGCGCTTGTCCTGCTCGTGGCCTGCGGCAGCAACCCGCCGCCGCCCGACTGGGCGCTCAACAGCCAGGGCGCGCTGGAGCGCGCCGGCAGCGCCTGGCTCGCGGGCAACACGCGGGTGGCGGATGTGGAGTTCGCCCGCGCCCGCACCGAGCTGGCCCGCACCGGCCAGCCCGAGCGGCTGGCGCGCGCCGAGCTGTTGCGCTGTGCGTGGCAAGTGGCCAGCCTGCAGATGGACGACTGCCCGGCCTACCAGGCCCTGGCCGCCGATGCGGCGCTGGCCGAGCAGGCCTACGCGCGTTACCTGCTGGCCAAACCCCAGGCGGGCGATGCCGCGCTGCTGCCCGAGCCGCAACGCCCGGTGGCGCAGGCCCTGCTGGCGGGCCAGGCGGCGGCGCCGCCGAACACGCCCGATCCGTTGGCCAGGCTGGTGGCCGCCGGTGTGCTGCTGCGCGCCGGCCAGGCCAGCCCGGCCGTGGTGGCCGAGGCGGTTGACACCGCCAGCACCCAGGGTTGGAGCCGCCCGCTGCTGGCCTGGCTGCAGGTGCAGGCCCGCGTGGCCGAACAGGCCGGCGACCGCGACACCGCCGAACGCGCGCGCCGCCGCGCTGCACTGGTGGGCGGCGTCAGACCCTAGCGAGCACGCCCAAGGCGAATGGCAGGCTGGCCATGCCCAGCAGCGTGGACAGCGTGACCAGCCCCGCCACGTACGGCCCGTTGTAGCCCATGCGCGCGGCCAGTACGTAGCAGCTGGAGGCGGTGGGCACGGCCGAGAAGGTCAGCAGCACGGTGGTCTGGGTGGGGTCGAGCTGGAACAGGCGGCTCAGGCCCAGCGCCATCACCGGCACCGCCAGGTGCTTGATGGCCAGCACCGCCACGCCCAGCGACTTGGCCACGGCCAGGCTGCTGAACTGCATGCCCGCGCCGGCGGCCATCAGCCCCAGCGCCAGCGAGGCCTGGCCGATGCGGTTGACCGTGGGCTCCAGCCACACCGGCATCTGGAAGCCCAGCAGGTTGGCCGCCAGGCCGGTGGCGGTGGCGATGATCAGCGGGTTGCGCAGCAGTTCGCGCGCGAAGCCCCGGTTGGCGTGGCGCGCCATGGGCCAGACCGCGCCGATGTTGAAGATGGGCACGCAGCAGCCGATGATCACCGCCACCTGCAGCAGGCCTTGCGGGCCCGCCACGCGCTCGGCGATGGCCAGCAGGATGAAGGAGTTGAAACGGAAGGCCACCTGGGCGCTGGCCGCGTGCAGCCGGGTGTCGAGCCGGCGGCCCAGCCAGGGCCAGTGCGGCAGCGAGTACGACAGCGCGATCGCGCCCACCGCCAGCGACACCGCCGCGCCCACCAGGCTGGAGGCGGCCATCAGGTCCAGCGGGCTTTTCACGATGCTGTGGAACAGCAGGACCGGAAACAGGAAGTAATAGACCAGGCTCTCCACCTGTTCCCAGACCTTGCGGTTCAGGGCGGTGAAGCGGCAGACCAGGTAGCCGCAGAGGATGAGCGAGAAGTCGGGGAAAAGCAGTTGGGCGAAGTTCACGGCCGGGAGCATAACAATTTCAGGGTTTGCCCCTATGGGTAATCCGCATGGCGGCGACGCGACCCGGCTTGCTACAGTCGGCGCCAAGCGACCTGCCGTCGCCTGCCTTCAACCCATCGGAGACCTCCACATGACCCCACGCCGTACCGTCGTATCGCTGAGCCTCGCGCTGGCCGCGGCCACGCTCGCCTCGACCGCCTTCGCCCAGGCCTACCCCAACCGTCCGGTCAAGCTGCAGGTGCCGTTCGCGCCCGGCGGCACCACCGACATCGTCGCCCGCGTGATGTCCGAGCCCCTGGGCAAGGAGCTGGGCCAGTCCGTCGTGGTCGAGAACAAGGCCGGCGGCGGCGGCGTGGTGGGCGCCACCGAGCTGGCCCGCGCCACGCCCGACGGCTACCTGCTGGGCATGGCCACCGTGTCCACCACGGCCGCCAACCCCGCCATCAACCCGGCCATCACCTACAACCCGCTGACCGACTTCATCGCCATCACCAACATCGCGGCCACGCCCAACGTGATCGCGGTGCACCCCAGCTTCCCGGCCAAGGACTACAAGGCCTTTGTCGAGCTGCTTAAGAAGAACCCCGGCAAGTTCTCCTACGCCTCCTCCGGCACCGGCGGCATCGGCCACCTGCAGACCGAGCTGTTCAAGAGCCTGACCGGCACCTTCATCACGCACATCCCCTACCGCGGCGCGGGCCCGGCCCTGAACGACACCGTGGCGGGCCAGGTGCCCATCATCTTCGACAACCTGCCGTCGGCGCTGCCCTTCATCCAGAGCGGCAAGCTGGTGCCCATCGTGGTGGCCGCGCCCCAGCGTCTGGCCGCGCTGCCCAACGTGCCCACCTTCAAGGAAGTGGGCCTGGAAGCCGTGAACCGCATGGCCTACTACGGCCTGCTGGCGCCCAAGGGCACCCCGCCGGATGTCGTCAACAAGGTGCATGCCGCTGCCATGAAGGCGCTGCAGGAGCCCGCCGTGCGCAAGCGCATCGAGGACACCGGCTCGCTGGTCATCGGCAACACGCCGGCCCAGTTCACCGACCAGATCAAGGCCGAGCTGGCCGTGTATAAAGAAGTGGTCGCCAAACAAAAGCTGAAGCTTGATTGATCACGAACTGAGTCCCGATTCCCGTCTGGCGGCCGCTTCCGAAGCGGCCGCTGGCGCTTTTGTGGATGCCCTCTGGCTGGAAGAAGGGCTGTCCCGCAACACACTGGACGCCTACCGCCGCGACCTGGTGCTGTTCGGCCAGTGGCTCGCGGCCCGCGGCAAGACCCTGCCGGAGGCCGGCGAGGCCGAGATCAATGGCTACTTTGCCGACCGCCACGCCCAGACCCGGGCCACCACCGCCAACCGCCGCCTCACGGTGTTCAAGCGCTACTACCGCTGGGCGCTGCGCGAACGCCTGGTCAGCGCCGATCCGACGCTGCGCCTGCAGGCCGCCAGGCAGCCGCTGCGCGTGCCCAAGACCCTGACCGAGGCCCAGGTGGAGGCCCTGCTGGCCGCGCCCGACCTGAACACCCCGCTGGGCCAGCGCGACCGCGCCATGCTGGAGCTGATTTACGCCAGCGGCCTGCGGGTGAGCGAACTGGTCACCCTCAAGACCTTCAACGCCAGCCTGAGCGAACACGTGCTGCGCGTGACCGGCAAGGGCAGCAAGGAGCGGCTGGTGCCGTTCGGCCTGGTGGCTGGCGACTGGCTGCGCCGCTACCTCGCCGAGGCGCGCCCGGTCATCCTGGGAGGCCAGCAGACCGACGACCTGTTCGTCACCGCGCGTGGCGCCGGCATGAGCCGGGTGATGTTCTGGAACGTGGTCAAGAAACACGCGTTCGCGGCGGGCATCCGCAGCCCGCTGTCACCCCACACCCTGCGCCACGCCTTCGCCACCCACCTGCTCAACCACGGCGCCGACCTGCGCGCGGTGCAGATGCTGCTGGGCCATGCCGACATTTCCACCACCACCATCTACACCCACGTGGCGCGCGAGCGGCTCAAGCAGCTGCATGCGCAGCATCACCCGCGCGGTTGAGCCGGTCAGTCCTCCAGCACCCGCACCTTGACGCTCTTGCCCTTGATGCGCCCGGCGTTCAGCCGGGCCGCTGCCTGGGCCGCAATGTCGCGATCCACCGCCACGTAGGTGGACCACTCGTTGACGTTGATCTTGCCGACCTGCTCGCGCGTGTAGCCCAGGTCGGCGGTCAGCGCGCCCAGCACGTCGCCGGGGCGTATCTTTTCCTTGCGCCCGCCCTGGATGTGCAGCGTCGCCATGGGCGGCACCAGCGGGCCGTCGCCTGTGGGCACCAGTTCGTCCAGCGGGTGCCACTCGCTCTCGCGGCCCTGCAGCTGCTCGATGCGGCCGACCGCACCCATCTCGTCCAGGCTGGCCAGGTTGAGGGCCAGGCCGCTCTCGCCCGCGCGCCCGGTGCGGCCGATGCGGTGTACGTGCACCTCGGCATCGGGGGTCACATCCACGTTGATGACGGCGGCCAGGCTGGCGATATCCAGCCCGCGCGCGGCCACGTCGGTGGCCACCAGCACCGAGCAGCTGCGGTTGGCGAAACGCACCAGCACCTGGTCTCGCTCGCGCTGTTCCAGTTCGCCGTACAGCGCCAGCGCGCTGAAGCCCTGGGCCTGCAGCACGGCCACCAGATCGCGGCACTGGGCCTTGGTGTTGCAGAAGGCCAGCGTGCTGGCCGGGCGGAAGTGCATCAGCAGGCGGCTCACCGTATGCAGGCGCTGGCCGTCTGTCACCTCGTACCAGCGCTGTTCGATGCGGTCGGGGGCGTGCTGGCTGGCCACCTGCACGTTCAGCGGCTCGCGCATGAAGCGCGCGCTCAGCTGGGCGATGCCCTCGGGGTAGGTGGCCGAGAACAGCAGCGTCTGGCGTGCAGGCGGGCACTGCCGGGCGACGGTGGCGATGTCGTCGAAAAAGCCCATGTCCAGCATGCGGTCGGCCTCGTCCAGCACCAGGGTGTTGAGGGCGTCCAGCTGCAGGCTGCCGCGCTCCAGGTGATCCATCACGCGGCCGGGCGTGCCGACCACGATGTGGGCGCCGTGCTCCAGCGAGGCGGTCTGCCCGCGCAGCGGCACGCCGCCGCACAGGGTGACCAGCTTGATGTTGTCCTCGGCCCGCGCCAGGCGGCGCACCTCGGCGCTGACCTGGTCGGCCAGTTCGCGCGTGGGGCACAGCACCAGCGCCTGCACCGCAAAGCGGCGCGGGTTCAGGTTGGCGAGCAGGGGCAGGGCGAAGGCAGCGGTCTTGCCGCTGCCGGTCTGGGCCTGGGCGATCAGGTCCTTGCCCAGCAGGGCCGCCGGCAGGCTGGCAGCCTGGATGGGCGTCATCTGCAGGTAGCCCAGCTGGCGCAGGTTGTCCAGCATGGCGGGCGACAGCGCCAGGGCGCCGAAATCGGTCGGGTCGGAGGGCTTGGAAGTCATTGCCGATTATCGTTGCCGACGCGCCGGGTGCGTCGAGAGGGCCGGGTTCAGCGGTCCGCGCCCAGCAGGTCACCCAGCTCCGCATCGGAAAAACCGGCCGCCCGCCGCGCCGCCTCGTTGAACGGCGGCCGCAGCCGGGGGGCTTCGTGCCGCCGCACCAGCAGGCGGTAGTGCGCCACCGGCTCCAGGCCCTGGCGCTCGCACAGCCAGGCGTACCAGCGGTTGCCGATGGCCACGTGGCCGATCTCGTCGCGCAGGATGATGTCGAGGATGGCCGTCGCGCGTTGCGCCCCGGGCGTGTCCACCCGCCGCAGCTTGGCCTGTATCAGCGGCGTGGCGTCCAGCCCGCGCGCCTCCAGCGTGCGCGGCACCAGCGCCATGCGGGCGGTGATGTCGTCCTGCGTCTTCACGCACATGCTCCACAGGCCGTCGTGGGCGTCGAAGTCGCCGTAGGCGTGGCCCAGCGTACGCAGGTGATCGGCCAGCAGGCCGAAATGCTGCGACTCCTCGAAAGCCACCCGCAGCCAGTCGCGGTAGTAGGCCTCGGGCATGCCGGGAAAACGCCAGACGGCGTCCAGCGCGAGGTTGATGGCGTTGAACTCGATATGGGCGATGGCATGCAGCAGCCCGGCCAGTCCCACGGGCGTGAAGGGCGAGCGCTGGGGCACCTCGATGGCGGGGATCAGGCGCGGTCGGGCCGGCCGGCCGGGCAGGGCGGTGGAGGGTGCCGGCAGGGCCTGGGGGTCCAGCGGCAGGAGCTCGCGCTGCTCCCACAGCGCCGCCACGGCCGCCACCTTGGCGGCGGGGTCGTCCAGGCATAGGGCGTCCAGCGCCCGCTCTCGAAGTTCCATCCCTACAATTCTAGGTTTTCACCCCAAGACAAGGATTCCGGATGGCGCTGTATGAACTCGATGGCGTGGCTCCGCAGGTACCCGCATCGGCCTGGGTGGCTGACAGCGCGCAGGTGATGGGCCAGGTGACCTTGGGCGAGGACAGCAGCGTCTGGTTCGGCGCGGTGATCCGGGGCGACACCGAGACCATCACCGTGGGCGCCGGGAGCAACGTGCAGGACACGGCGGTGCTGCACGCGGACCTGGGTTTCCCGCTGGTCGTGGGCGAGCGCGTGACCGTGGGCCATCAGGTGATGCTGCACGGCTGCACCATCGGCGACGAATCGCTGATCGGCATCGGGGCGGTGGTGCTCAACGGCGCGCAGATCGGCAAGCACTGCCTGGTGGGCGCGGGTGCCCTGGTGACCGAGGGCAAGGTGTTCCCCGACGGTTCCATGATCATCGGCAGCCCGGCCAAGGCGGTGCGCCAGCTCACGCCCGAGCAGATCGAGGGGCTGCGGCGCAGCGCGGCCCACTACGTGGACAACGCGCGGCGCTACCGCGCGGGCTTGAAGAAGCTGGATTGAACCCCATCTCCGACGATCTGTCCTGAATCGAGCTGTTTCGTGTCCGAACTCCACAAATTCCTCTTTGACGGCCTGCCGGTGCGCGGCATGCTGGTGCGTCTCACCGATGCCTGGCGCGACATCCTCGCGCGCCGCCGCGAAACCGGCGACTACCCCGCGGCCGTGACCGCGCTGCTGGGCGAAATGACCGCGGCGGCGGCGCTGATGCAGGGCAACATCAAGTTCAACGGCGCCCTGATCCTGCAGGTGCAGGGGGACGGGCCGCTCAAGCTGGCCGTGGCCGAGGTGCAGTCCGACCTGCGGCTGCGCGCCACCGCCACGGTGATGGGCGAGATCGCGGCCGATGCGCCACTGTCGCACATGGTCAATGTGAACAACCAGGGCCGCTGCGCCATCACGCTGGACCCGGCGGAGCGCCTGCCCGGCGTGCAGCCCTACCAGGGCGTGGTGTCGCTGCGCGGAGACCGGGGCGAGAAACTGGAGCGGCTGAGCGAGGTGCTGGAGCACTACATGCTGCAGAGCGAGCAGCTGGACACCACGCTGGTGCTGGCCGCGGACGAGAACCAGGCCGCCGGCCTGCTGATCCAGCGGCTGCCGCTGCAGGGCGAGGCCAACCTGGCCGGCTCGGGCGTGTCGCAGGCCGACGAGGATCAGATCGGCCGCAACGAGGACTACAACCGCATCGCCATCCTGGCGAAAAGCCTGAAACGCGAGGAACTGCTGGGCCTGGACGCCGACACCATCCTGCACCGCCTGTTCTGGGAGGAAAAGCTGCTGCGTTTCGCGCCCAACGAGGGGCAGAACGGTCCGCGTTTTGCCTGCACCTGCTCGCGTGAGCGGGTCTCGGGCATGCTGCGTTCGCTGGGTCGCGACGAGGTCGAATCGATACTGGCCGAGCGCGGTCAGGTGGAGGTGGGCTGCGACTTCTGCGGCGCGCAGTACCACTTTGACGCGGTGGACGCGGCGCGCGTGTTCCTGCCCCAGGAAGACATGCCGCCTTCCAGCCCGCGCATGCAATAGGGGCTCAGCCGCGCCGCGCCAGCAGGTCGCGGAACAGGCGGTGCTCGCATTCGGGGTCCGAACACGATTCGCAGACCCAGCGGCCGCGGCCGCTCAGCAGTGCCTCGTCGGTGCCCACCAGTTCCATGCCCAGCAGGGCGCCGATGGCGCGCAGCACCTGGGTGTCGTCGCCCGCCACCTGGAAGGGCAGGGCCGCGTCCAGCAGCCGCTGGCGCCAGCCGCCGTCATCGGCGTCCAGCAGCAGGTTGAGGGCGTCGCGGGCCGGCTGGTCGGCCCAGCGCAGCGGCAGGTGCCGCAGTTGAAGGTGCAGGCCCAGCGCGCGCGAGGGGCTGCCCAGCAGGGCGACCGTGGGGGGTTTCACCGCTGAGGGGTGCGCGCGGGAGTCGGGGCGGGTGCCTGGGCGGGCTGGGTGCCCGGCTGGGCAATCTGCACGAAGATCTCGTTGGGTTTGACCATGCCGAGGTCCTGGCGCGCCAGCTCCTCCACCATGCCCTGGCCTTCCTGCAGGTCACGCACCTCGCTGGCCAGCTGTTCGTTGCGGCGCAACGCCTCGCGGTTGGCCGCCTCCTGTGCGCCCAGCTGCTGGCGCAGCGCATTCACCTGGGGCACGCTGCCACGCCCCGTCCAGAGCTGCACGTGGATGACCACGAGCAGCGCCAGCAGGATCAGCGGGACGAAGCGCTTGCCCACTCGGTCACTTCAAGTTGTAGAACGCATCCCTGCCGGGGTAGCTGGCCACGTCGCCCAGGTCTTCCTCGATGCGCAGCAGCTGGTTGTACTTGGCCATGCGGTCCGAGCGCGACAGCGAGCCGGTCTTGATCTGGCCGGCGTTGGTGCCCACGGCGATGTCGGCGATGGTGGAGTCTTCGGTCTCGCCCGAGCGGTGGCTGATGACGGCGGTGTAGCCCGCGCGCTTGGCCATCTCGATGGCGGCGAAGGTCTCGGTCAGCGTCCCGATCTGGTTGATCTTGATCAGGATGGAGTTGGCGATGTCCTTCTGGATGCCTTCCTTCAGGATCCTGGTGTTGGTGACGAACAGGTCATCGCCCACCAGCTGCACCTTCTTGCCCAGGCGCTCGGTCAGCAGCTTCCAGCCGGCCCAGTCGCCTTCGTGCATGCCGTCCTCGATGCTGATGATGGGGTATTTGTCCACCCAGGTCGCCAGCACGTTGGTCCATTCTTCGGCGGAGAGCACCAGGCCTTCGCCTTCCAGGTGGTATTTGCCGTCCTTGTAGAACTCGCTGGCGGCGCAATCCAGGCCGATGGCGATCTGCTCGCCGGCCACGTAGCCGGCGGCCGCAATGGCTTCCAGGATCATCTGGATGGCCGCCTCGTGGCTGGCCACGTTGGGCGCGAAGCCGCCTTCGTCACCCACGGCGATGCTCATGCCCTTGTCGTGGATGATCTTCTTGAGCGCGTGGAACACCTCGGCGCCGTAGCGCACCGCCTCGCGGAAGCTGGGTGCGCCCACGGGGATGATCATGAACTCCTGCAGGTCCAGGTTGTTGTTGGCGTGGGCGCCGCCGTTGATCACGTTCATCATGGGCACCGGCATCTGCATGGCTGCGCTGCCGCCGAAGTAGCGGTACAGCGGCAGGCCGGCCTCTTCGGCGGCGGCGCGGGCCACGGCCATGGAGACGGCCAGCATGGCGTTGGCGCCCA